>NZ_AKJI01000167.1:0-32667 GCF_000282415.1 Pseudomonas sp. GM60 | reverse complement strand
CCGAGCGTTAGCTCGCCTTCCGCTTTTGATTCTGAGGTACACGACCCCTCACGCCCTGAGCCTGTCCGTCAACCTGTGACTACCTCCATCGGCGCCTCTACCAACATTGATCCGCGGCGCTTTTACGTTTCTGACCCTTGCCCACCACAGCGAAAGAGCTGGCGCGTTTCCTGCAAGCCCCCCCGATATCGCCATAAAACGAGCACTTCCGGTCAATCCAGAAGCGCCCTGACCGGCATTGAAGGTTTTATCCAGAAGGCCTGCAAAAGCTTGATACAGCTTGGCTGAGCCCTGTGACGAACAAGAGGGGAGACGATGAAGGCAGTTATTTTGGCGGGCGGCCTGGGCACGCGCATCAGTGAGGAGTCGCACCTCAAACCCAAGCCGATGATTGAAATCGGTGGCAAGCCAATTCTCTGGCACATCATGAAGCAGTACTCCGCTCACGGGATCCATGACTTCGTGATTTGCCTGGGCTACAAGGGCTATGCGATCAAGGACTTCTTCGCCAACTACTTCCTGCATACCTCCGACGTCACGTTCGACATGTGCAACAACCGCATGGACGTTCACCAGAACTACAGCGAGCCATGGCGCGTGACCCTGATCGACACGGGCGAAGACACCATGACCGGTGGCCGTCTGCGTCGCGCCGCACGTTATCTGGAAGGCGAACAGGCGTTCTGCTTTACCTACGGCGATGGCGTTTCCGACCTTAATATCGGCGCCCTGGTGGATTTTCACCTGACTCACGGCAAGCTCGCGACCGTCACCGCTGTGCAGCCACCGGGCCGTTATGGCGCCCTGGAGCGTGACGGTGACAGCGTCAAAGGTTTCATTGAAAAGCCGCGCGGCGACGGCGGCTGGATCAATGGCGGTTTTTTTGTGCTGTCGCCAAAAGTACTGCCATACATTGCTGACGACCAGACGTCCTGGGAGGCCGAGCCGCTGGCCGCGCTGGCCGATGAACAGCAGCTGCAAGCGTTTCAGCACGATGGCTTCTGGCATCCGATGGACACCCTGCGCGACAAAAACCACCTTGAGCAGCTATGGCTGAGCGGGGAGGCCCCATGGAAGCAATGGGACTGAGTCCGGAGTTCTGGCGCGGCAAGCGGGTTCTGCTGACGGGCCACACCGGTTTCAAAGGCAGTTGGCTGACGTTGTGGCTGCAAAGCCTGGGCGCGAAAGTCAGCGGGTTTTCCCTCGACCCGTCCACCGAGCCGAGCCTGTTCGAACTGGCGCGTGTTCACGAAGGCATCAACGATCAGCGCGGCGACCTGCGTGACCTGGGTGCCTTGCTCGAGCTGATCGCCGACACCCAACCGGAAATCGTCCTGCACCTGGCGGCCCAGCCGCTGGTGCGCGAGGGTTATCGCGATCCGCTGGGGACTTACTCCAGCAACATCATGGGCACCCTCAATCTGCTCGAAGCGATCCGTCAGGTCGGCGGCGTGCGCGCCTGCGTGCTGGTGACCACCGACAAGGTCTACGCCAATCAGGAATGGTTGTGGCCGTACCGTGAAAACGAAGCCCTCGGCGGCCACGATCCTTACAGCAGCAGCAAAGCCTGCTGCGAGTTGCTGGCGCAGTCGTATGCGGCATCGTTTTTCCCGGCCGAGAAGTATGCCGAACACGGTCTGGCCCTGGCCACGGCCCGAGCCGGCAACGTGTTGGGCGGCGGTGATTTTGCCCCTGAACGTTTGATTCCCGATGTCCTGAAAGCCTGGTCCGCCGACGAGCCGGTGACCCTGCGCTATCCGCAAGCCGTCCGCCCGTGGCAACACGCGCTGGAGCCGCTGGCCGGTTACCTGAAGCTGGCCGCCGCTCTTTACGAGCGAGGCCCCGAGTTCGCCGGTGCGTGGAACTTCGGCCCGAGCGAAGCGGACATGTGCAGCGTCGGCGAAGTGGTCGAGCTGCTCGCCAACCGCTGGCCACAAGCGCGCGGATTGCGTATCGAACCGAGTGAACTGCATGAAGCAGGCCTGTTGCGCCTGGACAGCAGCCGCGCGCGCCAACTGTTGGCCTGGCAGCCGCGCTGGTCGTTGCAGCAATGCCTGACCCAGACCCTCGACTGGCATCTGGCCTGGCAAAACGGCGACGACATGCGTGGCATCACGTTGGGTCAGTTGAACCTGTACCGAGGCGCGTTGTGAGCGAATTTTTGTTGAAAGCGCTACCGCTGACGGGCTTGTTCAGTGTGCAGCACAAACGCTTTGAAGACGATCGCGGGCACTTCGCCCGGTTGTTCTGCGAGGGCAGCCTGAGCGCCTTCGGCCAAGCGTTTTCCATTCGCCAGATCAACCATTCCTGCACCCGTGCACGCGCGAGTGTGCGTGGCCTGCATTACCAGAATGCCAACGCGCCGGAAGCCAAGCTCATCACCTGTCTGCGCGGTGAAGTCTGGGATGTGGCGGTGGACTTGCGACCTGACTCTGCAACCTTCCTGCACTGGCACGCCGAGCACCTGCGCGCCGGCGACGGTCGCAGCCTGCTCATTCCTGCCGGTTTCGCCCACGGCTTCCAGACCCTGACCGACGACGCCGAATTGCTTTACCTGCACAGCGCCGATTACGCGCCGGAGCATGAAGGCGGCTTGTCGGTGAACGATCCTCGGCTGGCGATTGCCTGGCCGTTGCCTGTCAATAATCTGTCAGCCAGGGACGCCAGCCATCCCTTGCTCGATGAACGCTTCGCTGGAGTGCGTCTATGAACTGCCGTGGTTGCGGTACTCCTTTGGCCTTGCCGCTGATCGACCTTGGCACCTCGCCGCCGTCGAACGCCTACGTTCGTGCCGATCAGCTGGAACAGGCTGAACAGTGGGTGCCCCTGAAGGTTGCGGTGTGTCAGCAGTGCTGGTTGGTGCAAACCGAGGATTACACCAGCGCCGACAGCCTGTTCGACGCTGAGTATGCTTATTTCAGTTCGTTCTCCAGCACCTGGCTGGCGCATGCCGATCGCTACGTTGCCGAGATGGTCGAGCGCTTCGGCCTGACCGCCGACAGCCGTGTGGTGGAAATCGCTGCCAATGACGGTTACCTGTTGCAGTACGTCGCCGGTCGCGGCATTCCTTGCCTTGGCGTAGAGCCGACCCACAGCACCGCGCAAGCGGCGCGGGAAAAAGGCCTGGAGATCCGCGAGTTGTTCTTCGGCCGTCACACCGCTGCGCAATTGGTCAGCGAAGGCTGGTCTGCGGACCTGATGGCCGCCAACAACGTGTTGGCTCACGTGCCGGACATCAATGATTTCCTCGGTGGTTTCGCGACCTTGCTCAAGCCGACCGGTGTGGCGACATTCGAGTTTCCGCAACTGCTGACGCTGATGGCCGGGCAACAGTTCGACACGCTGTATCACGAGCACTATTCCTACCTGTCCCTGACCGCCGTGCATGCGTTGTGCGAACGCAACGGTCTGGAAGTGTTCGACGTCAGTCAGTTGTCGACCCATGGCGGTTCGTTGCGGGTCTTCGTCCAGCGTGCTGATGGCGTTCGTCGTGACGTGCAGCCTGCGGTTGCTCAGCAACTGCAAGCCGAAATCGCCGCAGGGGTGAAAACCCCCGAGTACTACGCGACCCTCGCGCCGGCCGCCGAACGTATCAAACACGAACTGCTGCGCTTTCTGCTGGAGGCCAAGGCTGACGGCAAACGTGTGGTCGGTTACGGTGCCGCCGCCAAGGGCAACACCTTGCTCAACTACGCCGGGGTCAAGCCGGACCTGTTGGCCTGGGTCGCCGACGCCAACCCGCACAAACAGGGCAAGTACTTGCCTGGCAGTCGCATTCCGATAGTTTCGCCGGCGCAGATCGAGTTGGAAAAACCGGATTACGTGCTGGTGTTGCCGTGGAACCTGTTGCACGAAGTCAGCCAGCAACTGGCTCAGGTGCGTCAGTGGGATGGCCGCTTCGTGATCGCCGTGCCTGAGTTAACCGTCCTGTGAAAGTGCTGGTGACCGGTGCCACCGGGTTCGTCGGCCGCCATTTGGTCGCGGCGTTGCTCGCCCGTGGTTGCGCAGTTCGCGCGGTGGCGCGCAACGCCGAAACCGCCGCGAGCTTGCCGTGGATCAATGCCGTGGAGTTCATCAAGGCGGATATTCACGGCGCAGACTTGGATATTGGCGCGTTGACCGATGGCATCGACGCCTTGGCGCATCTGGCCTGGCCGGGTTTGCCCAACTATCAGGCGCTGTTTCACTTCGAGCACAACCTGATGGCCGATTTCCGCTTCATCAAGGGCGCGGTGGAGGCGGGCGTACCACAAGTGCTGGTCACGGGTACCTGCTTCGAATACGGGATGCAGAGCGGGCCGCTCGACGAGCAGACCGCGCCGCAGCCGGGCAACCCGTACGGGTTGGCTAAAAACACCCTACGTCTGTTCCTCGAAAACCTGCAGCGGGTTCAACCGTTCACGCTGCAATGGGCGCGGCTGTTTTACCTGCACGGCGCGGGGCAAAACCCCAACAGTCTGCTCGCGGCGCTGGACCGGGCGATCGATGCCGGCGACGAGCGCTTCAACATGTCGGGCGGCGAACAATTGCGCGATTACCTGGCGATCGAGACGGCTGCCGGTTACCTCGCGGCGATCATGCAGCAGCGTGATTTCGATGGCGTGATCAATTGCGCCAGCGGCCAACCGATTTCGGTAAGGGCACTGGTCGAACAGCGTGTGCGTGAGCGCGGCGCTTCGATCGATTTGAACCTGGGCCATTACCCGTACGCGACCCACGAGCCCATGGCGTTCTGGGGCGTGGCGGACCGTATGCAACAGCTACTGGGAGCAGAGCATGAGGCATGAGTTGTATCGGGTCGCCGACCTGCCGGTGTTGCAGAACCGCACCTTTGCCGACCCGGCCTCGGCCAAGGCTTCGGCGAGGGCCGACATGGTACTGGTGCAAGATGAAAAGAGCGGGTTGATCTTCAACCAGGCCTTCGATGCCGACAAGCTCAGCTACGACGCCGACTACCAGAACGAGCAGGCGCATTCCGGCCAGTTCCAGAAGCACCTGAGCGATGTCGAAGGCATCATTGCCCGCCACTTCAAAGGGCAGGAACTGATCGAAGTCGGTTGCGGCAAAGGCTACTTTCTCGAACTGCTCAAAGGTCTGGGCTACGCCATCACCGGCATCGACCCGGCCTACGAAGGCAACAACGCCGACGTGATCAAGGCGCCGTTCACCCGTGGCCTCGGCCTGGCGGCAGACGCCATCGTGCTGCGTCATGTGCTGGAACACATCCAGGGCCCGGTGAGTTTTCTGGCCGAGATGGCCGACGCCAATCAGGGCGGGCAGATCTACATCGAAGTGCCGTGCTTCGACTGGATCCTCGAACACCGCGCCTGGTTCGACCTGTTCTATGAGCACGTCAATTATTTCCGCCTCGATGACCTGCGCCGGATGTTCGGCACCGTGCATGAGGCCGGTCACCTGTTCGGTGGCCAATACCTGTACATCGTCGCGGACCTTGCGACCTTGCGCCTGACCCCGGAACAACCGGTGTCACGCCTGGACCTGCCGGGTGGTTTTACCGGCAGCCTCGAGCGCGCGGTGCAAATCATTCAGGCAAACCCGGAGCAGGGTTCGGCGATCTGGGGCGCATCGTCCAAAGGCGTGATCTATTCGCTGTTCCTGCAACGGGCCGGTGTGGCGGTGGATCGCGTGGTGGATATCAACCCGGCCAAACAGGGGCGGTATCTGCCCCTGAGCGGCGCGCGCGTGTCCTCGCCCCAGGAGGCGATGGACGCCTTGCCCGAAGGCGCCAACCTGTTTGTGATGAACTCCAACTACCTCGAAGAAATCAAGCGGATGACCGGTGGACGCTACGTCTATCACGCCGTAGACAGCGCTTCGTTCCAGTGACTATTGAGACTTATAAAATGACCGACAACACCATCAATAAAGCGTTCGAAGCCGAGTGCCAGGCAGAAATCGCGCGTCAGGGCGATGACCAGAAACTCACCGGCCTGGCCCGGGATTTCTTCAACGAATCGGCCCGGCACAAATACAGCTACCACTTCTCGTGGATGGGCCGTCCGATCATCCAGTTGCCGCAAGACATGATGGCGATGCAAGAGATCATCTGGCAGGTCAAGCCGGACCTGGTGATCGAATGCGGCATCGCCCATGGCGGTTCGATCATCTACTACGCATCGCTGCTGGAACTGCAGGGCCACGGTGAAGTGCTGGGCATCGACCTCGATATTCGTGCGCACAACCGCGAAGCCATCGAAAGCCATCCGATGAGCAAACGCATCTCGATGATCGAAGGTTCGAGTATCGACCCGGCTATCGCCGCACAAGTGCGCGCCGCGGCCGAGGGCAAGAAAGTCATCCTGGTGCTGGACTCCAACCACACCCACGATCACGTGCTCGAAGAACTGCGTTTGTATGCACCACTGGTGTCGGTGGACAGCTACTGCGTCGTCATGGACACCGTGGTCGAAGACATGCCGGAAGATGCATTCCCGGACCGTCCATGGGGCAAGGGTGACAACCCGAAAACCGCAGTCTGGGCCTACCTGGAAGAAAACCGCGATTTCGAGATCGACCGTGCGATGGACAACAAACTGCTGATTTCAGTTGCGCCGGATGGCTACCTGCGCCGCGTGCGTTAAGCGACACCTTTATTCAAGCGTTCATCAGGCAATCGGTCTGTGGTGGGGAAGGATATGCAAGGCATTTACGGTTCTGAAAACACGCTGCCCCTGAGTGAACTGTTCACTCTGGTGCTGATTTCACACAATCGCCCGGCGTTTTTGCGCAGGGCATTGCAGTTCTACAGCACATTGCCTTGCAAGATTCTGGTCCTCGATTCATCGACCGTTGCGCTGGAGGGCGCGGCTGCGGTCGCGGACACCATCGACTACCGTCATTTGCCGCAGTTTGGCTATTGGGGTATCCAGACCAAACTGGTGTACGGCGTCGAGCAAGTCACCACGCCGTACATGGTCTTCGCCTCCGACGATGATTTTCTGCTGCACGGTGCACTCACCGAGTCGGTGAGCTTCCTCGAAGCCAACCCGGACTACGGTCTGTGCCATGGCTATTGCCTGATGTACCTGACCCACTCCAACTATGTGCAGTACTACCGTCGTGACAAAAAAGTGCACGAGGACTACAACGCCGAGCGCGGTCAGGATCGTGTACTCGATTACATGAGCCAGTACATTCCGCCGTTCTATGCGGTTCACCGCACGTCGTTGCTGCGTGACTGGTATCAGGCGATGCCTGAAAAAACGATCTTCGAGTGGCAGGAAATCGGGCATGTCTACTACATGCTGGCACGGGCCAAGGCGCGGATTCTCCCGGCGCCTTATGTGGTGCGTGAGGTCAACTATGGCCGCTCGGATCACAACACCGAAATCATGACGACCCTGACCTTCAAGGATGCGCGTTCAGTAGCGGAGCGCGAGCGCTTTGCCGGGTTTCTGGCGTCTCTGCCGACCGGCATCAGTGGTCTGGATGAACAACAGACTGCAGAGGTTGCCCTGCAAAGCTTCGCTGCCCTGGCCGAAAGTCTGACGACCCGTAACGCGCTGACCATCGAACCCATTTTCGAGTCTTACTGGAAGGACCCGACGGTGGAGCCGAAGCGGATTTTCGGCGCTCAGCAATACGTCGAAATGCCGTTCTACAACAGCGCTTTCTTCGAACAACTCACGCAGTGCGAATTTCTCCTGCACGCGATGCCGGCCGGACGCTTGCAACTCGAAGAAATGGAAGGCGCATTGCTCAAGCAAGAAGCCTTGCAGCGCACCTACTCCAATGACAGTTCGGCAACGATCCAGAACCGTCTGCTTGAAGCTGTGCAACTGGGCGCCTTCAACCGTCGGGTGGTGCAGAAACTGGCGCAGCAGCTGCAACAGATGGATGAGCCCGCCGATGCCCAGGTGCTCACCGACTGGGTTCAGCGCCTGGACAGCGTGCCGACCTTCGACAGTCGCCAGATGCTCGACACGATGCCATCGGGACGTCTGCACAACTGGCTGCAAGCCCGGAAACCGAACGACACCGCGGTGAGGAAAATCAATCAGCACCTGGCGGCTAACGAAGGGGGCCCTCAGTTCGGCATTCTGCTGCTCGATCTGGACGCGGACATGGATAAACTCCAGGTCACTCTGGATAGCCTCATGGAAAGTGCATTCCGGGCGTTCAAGGTGGTGATCTTCACCACGGGCGATTTGCCTGCGGTCACCACTGCCCAGAACACGCTGCATTTCGTCAAGGTCACGTCGGCCAATTATGTCGACAAGCTGAACCAGATCGCTCGCCAGTCGACTTCGGACTGGCTGCTGCTGGCCGAGGCGGGTGACGAGTTCACCGCTGCCGGTTTCTTGCGTGCCAGTCTCGAGTTGCAGAACGCCGAGGGTTGCCGTGCGGTGGCGATGGACGAAATTCATCGCCGGCCCAATGGCACGCTGGTCGATGTATTCCGGCCAGCCTTCAACCTCGACCTGTTGCAGAGCGTTCCGGCACTCGTCGCGCGGCACTGGCTGATCCGCCGTGAAGCGCTGATAGAGGTCGGCGGTTTTGCCCGTGAACTCACCTCTGCACTCGAGTTCGACCTGCTGCTGCGCTTGATTGAAACCGGCGGCCTGTCCGGTCTTGCCCATTTGGCCGAGCCGTTGCTGATCACCGCCGCACCCGAGCTGGCACCCAATGACCACGAGCGTCAGACGCTGGTTCGTCATCTGGCAACGCGCGGTTATCAGGCTCAGGTCAGCGCGGAAGTGTCAGGTGGTTACCGTATCGACTACCGTCATGCCGCTCGCCCGAAGGTGTCGATCATCATCCATAGCGAGGACAACCTCGAGCACTTGCAGCGCTGCCTGGTCAGCGTCTTGCAGCGCACACGCTATCAACATAATGAAATCGTTATTGCCGATAACCACAGCCAGTCCACCGAGCTGCTCGCCTGGCTCGACAACCTGGAGAAAAACGGCGCAGGCCGGATTCGTCTGGTCAAGGCCGCGCAACGCCTGAGCACGTCAGCCCTGATCAACCTGGCCGTCGAGCAGGCGCAAGGTGAATACCTGGTGCTGCTGGCGGCGGACGCCGAAGTGGTCAACGCGAACTGGATCGAGGCGTTACTCAATCAGGCCCAGCGTCCCGAAGTCGGTGTGGTCGGTGCCAAGCTGCTGGATCGCGAAGGCAGTGTCACCGGTGCCGGCCTGATTCTGGGGCTTAACGGCGAGATCGCTTCGCCCTTCATCGGCGAGAAAAAGGACGCGTCGGGCTACATGCGCAGACTGCTCGTCGAACAGAATTACTCGGCCCTCTGCGGTGCGTGCCTGATGATTCGCAAGGAGGTTTTCGATGCCCTCGGCGGTCTGGATCGTGAGCATTTCGATGAGGTGTACGCCGATATCGATTTTTGCCTGAAAGTCGCCGACGCCGGTTTGCTTACGGTGTGGACACCGCAGGTTCAGATTGCCCACCCGGGAACCTTGCCGAACGATCCGAATGCAGTGGCAGCCTTGCGTGACAAGTGGCAGGCGCGCTTTGCGCACGATGAGGCTTACAACCAGAACCTGGCTCTGACCTGCAAGGGGTTTACCCTCGGTGACGCTTGCGGTGTGAACTGGGCACAGTTGCTTGCATCAGCTGTCTGATCAAATAAAAGGACTCACGCCATGTGCAACGACAATTTGATGTTCAAAAGTGCGCGTATTTGCCGGCTCGCCGGGCGTCGCGTCGAGTCACGGACATGATGCCTTACCGGATTCCCTACGGCCGGCAGAACATTGATCAGGCGGATATCGACGCTGTGATGGAAGTGCTCCAGTCGCCCTGGCTGACTCAGGGGCCGACCATTGAACGCTTCGAAAGAGCCTTGGCCGACCACTGTCAGGCGGAGCACGCGGTCGCCGTGTGCAATGCCACGGCGGCATTGCACATCGCCTGTCTTGTCGCGGGCCTTGGCCCTGGGGATTATCTCTGGACCAGCCCGAATACGTTTGTCGCGTCGGCCAACTGTGCTCGCTACTGTGGAGCCGACGTCGATTTCGTCGACATTGACCCGCACACCCTGAACCTTGATGCGAAGTTGCTCGCAGAAAAACTCGAGGTGGCCGAAGCCGCCGGAAAACTGCCCAAAGTGGTGATCGCGGTCGCCTTCGCCGGGCAGAGCTGCGACATGCGCACCCTCGCGCAGCTATCCGAGCGGTACGGCTTTATCTTGATCGAGGACGCCGCCCATGCGGTGGGTGCCTCGTACCTGGGTCGACCGGTAGGTTGTGGTCAATATGCGGCCATGACCATTTTCAGCTTCCACCCGGTCAAGGTCATCACCAGCGCCGAGGGCGGCATGGTGCTGACCAATAATGCCGAGTATGCCGAGCGTCTGCGGCGGCTGCGCAGCCACGGCATCACGGGTGACCCGGCACAGATGAAGGTGCCGGAGACGGGGTTGTGGTACTACCAGCAATTGGAGCTGGGGTTCAATTACCGGATGTCCGACCTGCACGCGGCACTGGGGCTTTCGCAGATGGCGCGTCTGGATGCCTTCGTCGCCAAGCGACGTCAATTGGCCGCACGCTACTCCACGTTGCTGGCCGGGCTCGCTGTGACATTGCCGGCCGAACAACCAGGTGCCGGGTCTGCCTGGCACCTTTATGTGGTGCGGTTGCAACTGACGCGTATCAAGCTCAGTCAACCGCAAGTATTCGAGGCTTTGCGGGCGGCGGGACTGGGTGTGAACCTGCACTACATTCCGGTGCATTTGCAGCCTTACTACCGCGAGCAAGGTTTCAAGGATGGCGATTTCCCTCAGGCCGAGCGTTATTTTGCCGAGGCCATCAGCCTGCCGTTGTACCCCGATCTGACGGATGAGCAACAAGATGAAGTGGTCGCGCATCTGGGGCGAATCCTGGGTTGATAGTTTTTTGCTAACCAATACAACTGGAGTGGCTTTGTGAAAGGGCAGCACGCAGCACGGGGAAAAGGCTCGCCAAGCGTTGGGCAACCGGTTCTGAGCATCGCCGGGCGTCGCATCGGTCCCGCCGAGCCTCCTTACATCGTTGCCGAGATGTCGGGGAACCACAACGGCGACATCAACCGTGCCTTTCGCATTATTGAAGCCGCCAAGCTGGCCGGTGCGGATGCGGTCAAGATTCAGACGTACCGTGCCGACACCATCACCATTGATCACAGTGGGGCGGAGTTCATGGTGAGCGGCGGTCTCTGGGATGGTCGGCGCCTCTATGAACTCTATGAAGAAGCCCACACGCCGTGGGAGTGGCACCAAGCGATTTTTGAACATGGCCGCAAAGTCGGGATTACCGTGTTTTCGTCACCCTTTGACGCCACGGCGGTGGATTTCCTCGAATCCCTTGGTACACCGGCCTACAAGATTGCCTCGCCTGAGTTGATCGACCTGCCGCTCATTCGCAAAGTGGCTCGCACGGGCAAGCCCATCGTGATGTCTACGGGCATGGCAACACTTGAGGAAATCGGTGAAGCGGTCGAGGCTGCGCGTTCGGCCGGGGCCACAGAGATTGTGGTGCTTCACTGCACCGCCGCTTATCCAGCGCCGCCAGAAGAGGCTAACCTGGCAACGATCGCCGAGATCGCCCGGCGTTTCGACGTCGTGGCCGGGCTCTCCGACCATACGCTCGGCACGGTGGTGTCGGCCATTGCCGTCGGGCTGGGGGCGTGTTTCATTGAAAAACATTTCACCCTTGCTCGCGCCGAGGGTGGGGTCGATAGCGCCTTCTCGCTGGAACCCGCAGAGCTGGCCGAACTCGTGACGACGGCGCGCATTGCCCATGTGGCGGTCGGCGCTCCGGCATTCGAGCCCACACGGTCGGAACAGATTGTCCTGAAAAATCGCCGTTCGCTCTATGTCGTGGCACCGGTCGCCAAGGGCGAAATGCTGACCGAGGCGAACGTGCGCTCTATCCGTCCCGGTAACGGACTCAAGCCCAAGTTTCTTGATGGGGTGCTTGGGCGCAGGGCTGCGCGCGAGCTTGCCTTTGGCGAGCCACTCGACGCCTCTATGATCGACGGAGGAATTGATCCATGACCGGCACACCTGGCGCCGTCGCGATCATTCCTGCCAGAGGTGGCAGCAAGCGGATCCCTCGCAAGAACATTCGCCTGTTCCGTGGGCGCCCCATGCTGGCCTGGTCCATTGAAGCGGCACTCGCCTCCGGCGCTTTCGACACAGTCATGGTCAGCACCGATGACGCGGAGATTGCTGAAGCCGCACGCGCCTTGGGCGCCGAGGTTCCCTTTCTGCGCTCGGCAGCGGCAGCGGACGATCACGCCACCACATCGCAGGTTCTGCTTGAGGTGCTGGATCAATACGCCGAGGCGGGCGTGCAGTTCGATCTCGCCTGCTGCCTTTATCCGACGGCGCCTTTCGTGCGGCCACAAGACCTTACTGACGGACGCGCGAAGCTGTTGGGAAGCCGGTTCGACGTCATCATGCCTGTCGCGGCGTTTTCTTATCCGATCTGGCGATCGCTGCAACGTGAGGACGATGGTTGCATCGCCCTGAACTTCCCTGAACACCTCAACGCCAGGTCACAAGACCTGCCGGTCGCCTATCACGATGCCGGTCAGTGGTACTGGTTCCGCACCGAGGCGTTTTTGCGCGACCAAGTGCTGATGGGCGCGAACACCGGCTCGATCATTCTGCCTGCTATGCAGGTGCAGGATATCGATACCGAGGACGACTGGGCGCTTGCCGAGCTGAAACATGAAAGGATGTTTGGATGAATGACCCGCGTCTACGCCGGCACGAGTTCGGTTTTCTGGAGGTAGTGGATCGTCCCACTCCAGAGGCCTTGAGCGAATATTATGCGCAGGCCTATTTTCAGAACGCGGCCAGTAGCAGTTTTCGAAAGTCTTATTCAGAAGAGGAGCTCGAGGTCATCGAGCTGCGAATCGCGCAAAAGGCGGGGCAGGCTCGCACACTCTTGAGTGATGACCAGCCCGGTAGTCTGCTGGATGTCGGCTGCGGTGAAGGCTTCGTGCTGAGGTTCTTTGAGCGACTCGGGTGGCAGGTTCAAGGCATCGACTACAGTCGCGCAGGCGTGCAACAGGTCAATCCGGCCTACGCCAATCATGTCGAGCAGGGTGATGTCTTCGAACTGCTCGAGGCGCGTATCGCGTCTGAACAACAATACGATCTGGTCTGGCTGGGCAACGTGCTCGAGCATGTGCTGGAGCCTGTGAGCCTGCTGCAATCACTGCGCCGTTTAGTGGCTCCGGGCGGGCTGCTTGTGGTGACTGTTCCGAACGATGGCACGGCCTATCACGAAGAACTGTACGCGGCGGGCACGATACCTGAGCGGTTCTGGGTGGCTGTGCCCGATCACTTGTCGTACTTCACCGCCGACAGCCTGCGCCGCACGGCTGAAGCCACGGGCTGGGACTGTCTTGCGATTCAGGGAGATTTCCCGATCGACCTTTTTCTCGCCCATGAAGGATCGAACTACATCGCTGATCGTTCCCGAGGGCCGCAAGCCCATCGGGCGCGGTTGATGCTTGAGCGGCTGATCGGGCAAGCAGGCATCGAAGCATCCAACCGCTTCTACGCGGCACTCGTTGATGTGGGGTTCGGTCGCAACCTGACCGCGTTCTTTAGACCGAAACCCTGAGGAGTCACTACATGACAGACAAAACCATACGAACACTGGTGGGATCGACGCAGTCCGAGACTGAACGCAAGCAGATGCTCGTCGATCGACTTCGCGCCTCTCGGATACCCGACCGTGAGCTGTTGGACAACATCGGCCTCTACCTCACGCGACAGACACTGTCGCGGATCAACTTCATGCAGATGCTCTACCAGATGATCGTGCCCGTCCACGGGGTCATCATGGAGTTTGGTGTGCGGTGGGGGCAGAACATGGCGTTGTTTTCCACGTTGCGGGGAATACACGAACCCTTCAATTACAACCGCAAGATCATCGGCTTCGATACCTTTGAGGGGTTCCCGGCAGTCGCGCCGCAGGATGGTGGCGGCGTACAACCGGGTGACTACGGCGTAGTGGAAAACTGGAAGGAAGAACTCGAGGGAATTCTCGACTTTCACGCGCAAAACGCGCCGATCCCACACAAGAAAAAGCACGAACTGGTCACGGGTGATGCCACGATGTCGCTTCCCGGGTATCTCAAGGCGCATCCCGAAACCATCGTGGCGTTGGCCTATTTCGACTTCGATATCTACAAGCCGACCCATGACTGCCTCGAGGCGATCCTGCCGTACCTGACCAAGGGCAGCATTCTGGCGTTCGATGAACTGAACACACCGGAATTTCCTGGCGAAACCATCGCCGTGCGCGAAGTGCTGGGGCTGTCTCGTTACGCCATACGGCGAGACCCTTCCAATCCACTCACCTCTTATCTGGTGATCGAATGAGTGCGACGGTCGTTCGATACCGGGTGATGCCGACCCCGAAGCTGTCGGACGGGGTGCTCGAGGTACGAGCGGTACAACCGGCCGACATCGAAGCGATCCGGCAATGGCGAAATGCCCAGATGGACGTGCTGCGCCAAACGGCTCCGATATCGCCTGAACAGCAGGCGCATTATTTTGCCGAGCATGTCTGGCCCCAGACCGAAAGTCTGGAGCCCTCGCAGGTTTTGGTCGCCCTGGAACGTGCAGGTGTCTTGATCGGGTACGGTGGGCTGGTCCACATTTCCTGGGCAAACCGTCGGGCCGAGGTTTCATTTTTGCTCACCCCGGAACTCGAAAAGAACTCGGACGAGCTCATCGCGCTGTTTTCACGTTTCCTGGACTTGATGAAACAACTGGCTTTTGACGATCTCGGACTGCGGCGCCTGTGCACCGAAACGTTTGCGCACCGCACTCGTCACATCGCGACCCTCGAGGCTTCGGGGTTTAGTTGCGAAGGACGCTTGCGCGAGCACGTGCTGATTGACGGCAAGCCCACGGACTCGTTTGCCCACGGTTTGCTGGCCTTCGAATGGAAAAATGGCCAGTGAGCGACAGTCAGGCTCCCTTGAAAGGCACGGCTCGCCATGTGCTCGTTACTTCGGCTTCGCGCAAGGCACCGCTGGTGCGCGCGATGCAGGACGCTGTCCGGCGGATACATCCCGAGGCTCGCGTGATTGCTGGCGACCTCGATCCTGAAGCGCCAGCGCGCTATGTGGCTGACGGGTTCTGGCAGATGCCGCCTGTGACCGACGCTGAGCTGCCGGCGCTGATTCAAGGGTGTCACCAGCGGGGAGTCGCGGTGGTTTTTCCGACCCGCGATGGCGAGTTGCCCTTTTGGGCGCGCCACCGCGCAACGCTATCCGCAGCGGGTATCTCAGTCGTCGTCTCCAACCCCGAGGCCGTTGAGCGTTGTCTCGATAAACTTGCCTTTGCCCGCTTTGGCCAAGAGGTCGGCCTGCCGGTCATTGAGGCGGCGATGACACCCGAGGCCGTTGGCGCCGGACCTTATGTGGTCAAAGAACGTTACGGCGCGGGTTCCCGGGCGATCGGGCTTGATTTGCCGATCGATGCCGCTCGCCATCACGCGCAAAGCCTGGAGGCACCGATCTATCAGCCATTTGTACCAGGGCCGGAAATCAGTATCGATGGCTGGCTTGATCGCGATGGTTCGGTGGTGGGCGTGCTGCTGCGCAGACGCGACCGTGTGATCGCTGGCGAATCGCAGATAACGACCACTTTTCGCAGTGAAGCGCTTGAACGTGAAGCGGTTCGCGCCCTGGCGGCGCTGGACTTGCGCGGTCCCGTGGTGATGCAAGCCATCGTCATCGACGACACGCTGCGCATCATTGAATGCAATCCTCGTTTTGGCGGTGCCTCCACCACCGCTATTGCGGCTGGGCTGGACGTCCTTTACTGGAGCCTTGACGAGGCTTTCGGGCTGGGACTGCCACCTGTTTTCAATCGTATTGCCGGCGAGGTCAGACAGGTTCGTCTGCCCGCCGATCTGGTGCTGCATGATCCTGATTTTTGACCTCGACGATACGCTCTACGACGAGAGCAGCTTCGTCACCAGCGGGCTAGACGCCGTGGCTCGCCACGGCGAGGAAGTCTTCGGCTGGAATGCTGAACAGTCGCTGGGCCTTATGCTGGACGTGCTGGAGCGCGAGGGGCGAGGGCGGGTTTTCGACCGATGGCTTGAGTCCCATGGACAGTTGTCGAAAGCGCGCGTGGCCGAGTGCGTGAACGTTTATCGGCATCATCGCCCGAGCCTCGAATTGTTTCCCGCCGCCCGGGTTGTGCTTGACCGATTCGGTGGGCAAGTGCCGCTTTATCTCGTCACCGACGGGCACAAAATCGTGCAGAAGAACAAAGTTGAGGCGTTGGGGCTGTTTTCAACGTTTCGACGGGTCTTGATCACTCATCGTTTTGGTATCCGCCATGCGAAGCCTTCCCTGCACTGCTTCGAGCGTATTCGCCAGGCAGAAGGCTGTCGCTGGGCCGACATGGTCTACGTCGGTGACAACCCCGCCAAGGATTTCGTCAGCCTCAACCCTCTGGGGGCATTGACCGTTCGGGTTCAGACCGGTGGACATCGCAACGTCGTGGCGCTGCCGGGCTACGACGCGCAAGTATCCATCCCTGACCTTGACGCGCTCCCCGGGGTCCTGGCCGCACACTTTCAGGCCGCTCCACACGTTGGTCGAATGGCCCCTTCTGGCGCTGATTCGGCAAAATAGCGTGACCTGCGAGTCATAACGCGCATCTTCACTGTATTGTATTAATCGGGAAGGTGGCGCCTGGCCTGTTTTTGGCCCAGTGATAGCCTTTTATTCTTCCCGCTGTCGCCTCAATGAGGCGGCGTTTTTCTCCGTTTGTCGGCGCCCCTCGAATCATTACGAGCGGTGGTATTGGGCTGTTTATTATTGGGAAGCCGTAATGATTGGCATAAAAAGCATTGCGAGCTACGTTCCTGTAGCCGGCGTGGACAATTACGCACAAGGTGCAAAATTCGAAAAGGATGAAGAATTCATCCTGGGCAAGATCGGTTCGGCCTTCCTGCCGCGCAAAGATGCTGGTCAGGAAACCTCGGACCTGTGTGTCGAAGCAGCCAATGCGCTGTTCGCCAACAATCCGGACTTGAAACGTGAAGACATCGACGTACTGATCGTCGTCACGCAGAACGGCGACGAAGAAGGCCTGCCACACACCGCCGCCATCGTTCAGGACAAACTGGGCCTGCCGACCACCGTCGCCGCGTTCGATATTTCCCTGGGCTGCTCCGGCTACGTCTATGGCATCTACGCCATCAAGGGCTTCATGGAAGCCGCAGGCTTGAAGAATGGCCTGCTGATCACCGCTGATCCGTACTCGAAGATCGTCGACCCGGAAGACCGCAACACCACCATGCTGTTTGGCGATGCCGCCACTGCAACCTGGATGGGCGAAAACGCGCCATGGCAATTGGGCAAGGCCAAGTTCGGTACCGACGGTTCCGGTGCGCCGCACCTGAAGGTGACCGACGGGGTGTTCTTCATGAACGGTCGTCAGGTGTTCAACTTCGCGCTGCTGAAAGTCCCGGCGCACTTGCACGAACTGCTGACCGATTCGCAGCTGACCGCTGATGATATCGATGCGTTCTGCATTCACCAGGGCAGTGCCGCGATTGTCGACGCTGTAGCGCGCCGCTTTGAAGGCGAGCCGGAGAAGTTCATCAAGGACATGGTCGAGACCGGAAACACCGTGTCATCGAGCATCCCGCTGCTGCTGGAAAAACACGTGCTGGACTCCACCTGGAAACGTGTGGCGTTGAGCGGTTTCGGCGTTGGTTTGTCATGGGGTTCGGCGATTATCTATCGCCCTTGAACTTTCAAAACCCAGGCACAAAAAAAGCGTTCAAGGTGTAACCTTGAACGCTATTTTTTTGCCCGAATGAAAAGCGAGGCTCCATGAGCGAGTTGTTTGAGCGCAACGGCGAGTTGATTCAGCGGCGCTGGCCCAAGGTCTGGCATCGACTGTCGGTGGAGAACAGCGCCGCCTTGCAAGCTGATCTGGTGGAAGGCCTGGGCTCGACGTTGAGCATCAATGGCATTCAGTTGACCAGTCGCCATGACCGCACTCGCGAAGCGTTGCTTCAGGCCGACAGCCTGCCCGTCGACAGTCCTGTGGTGCATGTTTATGGCACCGGGCTGGGTGATTTGCAGCTGCAATTGCTGGAGCGTGCCGGGCTTGAACGGTTGTACGTGCACATTCTGAACGGCGCGGTGTTTGCCCTGGTGCTGCAACTGCTCGATCAACAGAAGTGGCTCGGCGATTCGCGAGTGGTGCTGCTATACGCCGGCGATCTGGCGGAAATCCAGTTACCGTACTTCGCGCTGCCTTCGGAACTGGTGCTGGCGGACGACTACAACGCCAAGATCCGCGACCGGCTGATCAGCGAAACCCACTTGACCTTCAACAATCGCGAATTCAATGCCGACAATCCGGAAATTGCCGAGCGTTTGCGGGCGTGTGTCGAGCGTGTTCGTGACGATGCCGATGCTGCCGAGCTGTTTGCCACCTGTTCCGGCAGGGAAGTGTTTGTCATTGCCACCGGGCCGAGCCTGGAACAGCACTTCGACACGCTGCGTACGGTACGCGAACAGGCGCAACGGCCACTGTTCATTTGCGTCGATACTGCCTACCGGCCGCTTATCGAGCATGGCATCAAGCCGGATATGGTGGTCACGATTGATCAGCGCATCTCGACGCGACATTTGCCGTGCGATGCCACGCGCGATATCACGCTGGTCTACATGCCAATGGTTGATCCGGAGGTTTTGGGAGGTTGGCAGGGCAAGCGTTACGTGGCCTATTCCGCCAGTCCTGTTTATAGGGACATGCGCGAGCAGTTGCCCAAGGCCCAACTGTTTGTCGGTGGCAGTGTGATTCACCCGGCGGTGGACCTGGCGGTACACATGGGGGCCAGCCAGATCACGTTGTTCGGCGCCGACTTTGCGTTCCCGAACAACAAGACCCACGCCGGCTGGAATGACGGTGATCTTGGGCCGCAAGTGGGCGCTGCCCGGCACTGGGTCCTCGATGGTCACGGTCGGAGGGTCAAGACACAGCTCAATTTCCGCAGTTACTTGTGCGAGCTGGAACGGTATATCGCCGGGCATCCTCGGGTGACTTTCTATAACAGCAGTCGGGCAGGGGCGATGATCGTCGGCACGACGTTTCACCCGGAGCTCACGCGATGACTGAATCTTCCCTGATTGCCGAGGCGCGGCGGTGTTCTGTCTTGTTCCGTCTGGGGCGAGATGTCGAAGCGGCGCTGCTTATGGTCCAGGTGTGCAGTGATGTGCAATCCGCGTTGGGTCGTGAGAATGCCGAGGCCCAGTCTCGCTGGACGGCGTTGCTCACGGACATGCTTGTCTGTCAGGAGGCGCAGGATTGGTTGGCGCTGGCTGATTATCTCGATCATGAGTTGCCCCAATTGCTGGAAGCGGCCACCGCCGGTTAAGGCTGTTTGACAATATGCCGGTACAGGCGAGTCCTCGCTGTCCCGTTACCGGCAATTCCCTGGCGTCACTTTTTTGGGTTGGAACGCCGCCAAGCCCTTGTTTCATTGAGGGTGGCAGTGTGATGGCAAATTTTTTTCAAAATGCCCTAAAGCAACCTGCATTCGCGACGATAACTATTACGAAGGTTCTCTAGGCCATACCCGGCGGTTGCCAGGGCCGGAAGCCGCAGTACCCAACCAACGAGGAATTCGTCATGGCTTTGACAGTAAACACCAACACTACTTCGCTGAACGTTCAGAAGAACCTGAACCGTGCTTCCGACGCTCTGTCGACTTCGATGACTCGCTTGTCTTCCGGCCTGAAAATCAACAGCGCTAAAGACGACGCCGCCGGCCTGCAGATCGCTACCCGTATGACCTCGCAGATCCGTGGTCAGACCATGGCTATCAAAAACGCCAACGACGGTGTTTCGATCGCTCAGACCGCTGAAGGCGCTCTGCAAGAATCGTCCAACATTCTGCAGCGTATGCGTGAAATCGCACTGCAATCGCGAAACGACTCCAACGGTACTGCTGACCGTACCGCTCTGGACAAAGAATACAAACAGTCCATCGACGAACTGACCCGTATTGCCAAGTCCACTAACCTGAACGGCAAGGCTCTGATCGACGGTACTGCTGGTGCGATGGAATTCCAGGTTGGTGCGGGTACTACTTCCGACAACCAGATCACTCTGACCCTGTCGACCAGCTTCGACGCCAGCGCCCTGGGCATGACCGGTACTACCATTTCCGGTACTTCCAACGCAGCCAACCACTCGGCAGTACTGTCGGCTGTTTCGGCTATCGACGCTGCACTGGCGAACATCAACGCCACTCGTGCTGACCTCGGTGCTGCTCAGAACCGTTTCTCCACCACCATCTCCAACCTGCAAAACATCAACGAAAACGCCGAAGCTGCACGTAGCCGCGTACAAGATACCGACTTCGCTGCTGAAACTGCACAGCTGACCAAGCAACAAACTCTGCAACAAGCTTCCACCGCAGTTCTGGCCCAGGCCAACCAACTGCCATCCGCTGTACTGAAACTGCTTCAGTAATAGCCGGGTGAGTTTTGGCGGGGGAGTGCGCACGCGCGCTCTCTCGCTTTTTTAGTTTAAGAGGTGATGGACATGGATATGAGCGTGAAGCTGAACTTGTCTTATCCAGCTGCGAAGCCGGCGACGACCGTTGCTGACAAGCCGGTGGAGAAGCCTCGAGCCGATGCTGCCACAGTGGCAACGGTCAAGGATGAGCCAAAAGACGCAGTAACCGAGCAGGACAAACTGAAGATGGCCGTTCAGGAAATTGAAAAGTTCGTTCAATCGGTCAAGCGCAACCTGGAGTTCTCGATTGATGAGCCTTCAGGCAAGGTAATTGTCAAAGTGATTGCCAGCGACTCGGGTGAAGTGGTTCGCCAGATCCCCAACGAAGAAGTCCTCAAGCTGGCCAATAGTTTGAATGATGCAAGCAGCCTGTTGTTCAGCGCTAAAGTCTGACAGCTGGCACGAATTTTGTTGCTATGTTCTTTTGGGCGTTGTAATGGTCAAAAGGCCGGCGACACACTGAAGGGAGTCCCACATGGCAAGTCCAATTCTACCGGGTCTGGGGTTAGGCTCCGGTCTTGATACCACTGCTATCGTCAAAGCCTTGGTTGATGCTGACAAATCAGCGAAGCAGAGTCAGATCAACCGGCAGACGACCACCAATACCTCGCAGATTTCCGGTATCGGGACCCTCAAGAGTGTGCTGGCGAATTTCCAGACCGCGATCAAAAACCTTGGCAGTACCACGACCCCGCAGTTCCTGGGGTACACCGCCACGAGTTCCGATCCGAAAGTGCTGACCTCTGTTGCCAGCAACTCGGCGGTCAACGGCACTTACGTCATCAAGGTCGACAGCCTTGCGACCTCATCGAAAGTGGCGACTGCTGCGTTTCCCAGTGCTAGCAGTGCCATTCCGAGTGGTACGCTCAATATCACTCAAAATGGCATTACCCGTCCTGTCGATATTCAACCTGGCGCTACGTTGCAGTCGGTACGGGATGCGATCAATGCCCAGCAAGGTTCCAATGGCTTCAGTGCCAACATTATCACTGACTCCACCGGTTCGCGTCTGGTCGTGGGGTCTACCGTTACCGGTTTGGGATCCGACATCACGCTCAGCAATATTTCCGGCCTGGAAATCACGGCGGGTCAAAAAATGGGCGCCTCGCCTACGGCGACCTCGGCCGGTGCCATCGGCGAATTCGCTGCGGATGCCAAGTTCACGGTTGACGGACTCGCGATCACCAGCAAATCCAATACCGTGGACGGCGCTGTTTCCGGGCTGACGCTGAACCTGGTGGCAGGTGGTGGGGCGACATCCACTGTGACAGTCGGGCCGAACAGTGACGGTTTGAAAAAATCGGTCCAGGCCTTTGTCGACGCTTACAACCAGGTGGTTACCAGCATCAATACGCTGACCAAGCCCACCCTGGATAAAGATGGCAAGCCGACCATTCCTGCGGCTTTGACCGGTGACCCGCTGGCTCGGGGTATCATGGCGTCGATCCGTGAACCGTTGGCCAGTACCGGTGCAGGCGACAAGCTGACCGTGCTTTCGCAGTTGGGTATTACCACCAACCAGAAAACCGGCGCGCTCGATTTCGACAGTACCAAGTTCACTACTGCGATGACCACGCAGAAACTGGGTGGCGAGATTCAGACGCTGTTTCTGGGTGATCCGACGGCAACAGGTGATGCCGCCAAGGGTTTGCTGGAACGAATGAACTCGATGCTGACGCCTTATACCGTCACTGGTAGCGAAGGCATCCTTGATGCGCGTTCGGCCAGCCTGGCGAAGGTTAAAACCAACCTGACCAGCCAGCAGGAAGCATTGGATCGTCGGATCGAAACTCTGACAGCCGTGCTGACCAAAAAGTACAACGACATGGACACCTTGGTCGGCAAGCTCAAGGCGACGGCGAACAACATTACGTCGATGTTCGATGCGATGAACGCACAGAAAAACGCCTCATAACACGCAAGCGCCAAAAGCCCGGCAGCGGATTCCGCTTGTCGGGCTTTTTTTGTTTCGATCTAAAGATTTTTGACGCGGTGTCGATACACTGGCTATACGAATCACAAAGTTTTGATGAGGTACAACATGAACCCGATGTTAGCCCTTCGGCAGTACCAGAAGATTGGCGCTCAAGCCCAGACTTCCGAAGCCAGCCCCCATCGCCTGGTGCAAATGCTCATGGAGGGTGGCCTGGATCGCATTGCTCAGGCCAAGGGTGCCATGGAGCGCAAGGATATCCCCAACAAAGGCATTTTCATCGGCAAGGCGATCGGGATCATCGGCGGCTTGCGTGAAGGCCTGGACTTGGAAAATTCTGTTGAATCTGTGGGTGAACTGGACAAGCTGTACACCTACATGATGAAGCGTCTGACAGAAGCCAACGTCAAAACCGATCCAAAGATTCTCGACGAAGTCGCTGATTTGCTTCGCACCGTCAAAGACGGCTGGGATGCTATCGCCGCACCGGGTCCGCAGTTTTAAGGAGATCACCATGAGTCTTGTATTGCAGCGTATCGAACACACCCGTGATGCACTCGTCGGAGCTTTGGCCGAGCGCAATTGGGAAGCCATAGGGGAGTTGGATCTGGCTTGTCGTTCCTGCATGGAAGACGTCTTGAGTGAAGTTTCGGTGGACGAGGCCGCCTTGCGCGACAATCTTGAGGAGTTGCTGGGGGTGTATAAGCAGCTTCTGGAGGCGGCGACAGGTGAGCGACAAGCAATAGTTGACGAGATGTCGCAGATCCATCAAGCACAGAACGCGGCAAAGGTTTACCATCTGTTTGGTTAATTAACCCTCAGTTAATCCAAACATAGTGCGCCATAAATTTGACTGTGCACGGTTTTTTGACTTAACTAGTGGCTGGTTCCAGATTTCAGGCGTCTACAGGCATAACGTGTCTGCAAGCGTCTAGCTTGCCCCATCATTTCGGGCATTGAGTTGACTAGGGAAGTTGCTATTGCATGTGGCGTGAAACCAAAATTCTGCTGATTGATGACGATAGCGTCCGCCGCCGCGACCTGGCGGTGATTTTAAATTTTCTTGGCGAAGAAAATTTACCCTGCGGTAGCCATGACTGGCAGCAGGCTGTCGGCTCTTTGTCATCAAGTCGTGAAGTGATCTGTGTCCTCATCGGGACGGTCAATGCTCCTGGTGCGCTTGCGGGCTTGTTAAAGACACTCTCTACCTGGGATGAGTTCCTTCCGGTTTTGTTAATGGGCGATAATTCTTCCGTTGACCTGCCGGAAGACCAGCGTCGCCGAGTGCTTTCGACCCTCGAAATGCCGCCCAGCTACAGCAAACTGCTCGATTCGCTGCACCGTGCCCAGGTCTATCGCGAGATGTACGACCAGGCCCGCGAGCGCGGTCGCCACCGCGAGCCCAATCTTTTCCGCAGTCTTGTCGGCACCAGCCGGGCGATTCAGCACGTCCGTCAGATGATGCAGCAAGTTGCCGACACCGACGCCAGCGTGCTGATCCTCGGCGAGTCGGGGACTGGCAAGGAAGTGGTCGCGCGCAACCTGCACTATCACTCCAAGCGTCGTGACGCGCCGTTCGTTCCCGTCAACTGCGGGGCGATCCCGGCCGAGTTGCTGGAAAGCGAATTGTTCGGTCATGAGAAGGGTGCCTTCACCGGGGCAATCACCAGTCGTGCCGGGCGCTTCGAACTGGCCAACGGCGGCACGCTGTTCCTCGACGAGATCGGCGACATGCCGCTGCCGATGCAGGTCAAGCTGCTGCGCGTGCTGCAGGAACGTACTTTCGAACGCGTGGGCAGCAACAAGACCCAAAGCGTCGATGTGCGCATCATCGCGGCGACTCACAAGAATCTCGAAAGCATGATCGAGATCGGCACTTTCCGCGAAGACCTGTACTACCGCCTGAACGTGTTCCCGATCGAGATGGCACCGCTGCGCGAGCGTGTCGAAGACATTCCGCTGCTGATGAACGAGTTGATCTCGCGCATGGAGCACGAGAAGCGCGGTTCGATCCGTTTCAACTCCGCAGCGATCATGTCGCTGTGCCGTCACGGCTGGCCGGGCAACGTTCGCGAACTGGCCAACCTGGTGGAGCGCATGGCGATCATGCACCCGTACGGGGTGATCGGTGTGGTCGAGTTGCCGAAGAAATTCCGCTACGTCGATGACGAAGATGAGCAGCTGGTCGATAGCCTGCGCAGCGATCTTGAAGAGCGCGTGGCCATCAACGGTCACACTCCGGACTTCACTGCCAACGCCATGCTGCCGCCGGAAGGCCTGGACCTGAAAGACTACCTCGGTGGTCTGGAACAGGGCCTGATCCAGCAGGCGCTGGATGATGCCAATGGCATCGTGGCGCGCGCTGCCGAGCGGCTGCGAATCCGTCGTACCACGCTGGTAGAGAAGATGCGCAAGTACGGCATGAGCCGGCGCGACGGTGATGAACAGGCGGATGATTGACGCCTGTTTTTCAAGTCGTTCATTTGTAGGCGGTTTTTTTTAGGCACGGGTATTGCTACATCCCTCGCAACGTTCCGTTTAACTGACGGTCAGCCAAGCGAGAGAGCCCGATGCCCCAAGCCGCCCAGATGTCTCCTGTCCCTGATGCTTCGGGACAAACGTCGTCCGTAGAGCAGGCAAGCCGGCTTGGCCTTGAGCAGGCTTTCGCGTTGTTCAACCAGATGTCCAGCCAGTTGACCGACTCCTACAGCATGCTCGAAGCGCGGGTTACCGAGCTCAAGGGTGAGCTGGCGGTAGTCAGCGCTCAGCGCATGCAGGAACTGGCGGAAAAAGAACGCCTGGCCAACCGTCTGCAAAACCTCCTCGATCTATTGCCCGGCGGCGTTATCGTCATCGACGCTCAGGGCATCGTGCGTGAAGCCAACCCCGCTGCTTGTGAGTTGCTCGGCCTGCCTCTCGAAGGCGAGCTGTGGCGTCATGTCATTGCCCGATGCTTTGCGCCGCGTGAAGACGATGGTCACGAAATCTCGCTCAAGGACGGTCGGCGTCTGTCGATCGCCACTCGCTCACTGGATGCCGAGCCCGGTCAATTGGTGTTGCTCAACGACCTGACCGAAACCCGTCATCTGCAAGATCAACTGGCTCGCCACGAACGCCTGTCTTCCCTCGGTCGAATGGTAGCGTCGCTGGCTCACCAGATTCGTACCCCGTTGTCCGCCGCATTGCTTTACGCCAGTCATTTGACCGAGCAAGAGCTGCCGGTTGCCACGCAGCAACGTTTTGCCGGACGGCTCAAAGAGCGTTTGCATGAACTGGAACATCAAGTACGCGACATGCTGGTGTTTGCTCGTGGCGAGCTCCCGCTGACCGATCGCGTCACGCCGAAAATGCTGATGCAATCCTTGCAGGCAGCTGCGCTGACCCATGTGCAGGATTTGCCGGTTCGCTGGCAGTGCGACAGTCATGTGGGTGAGTTGCTGTGCAATCGTGACACGCTGGTCGGGGCGATTCTCAATCTGATCGAGAACGCGATCCAGGCCAGTGCCGGCGACGTCCGCTTGAAAGTCCATCTCTACACCCGTGACAACAACCTGCGTGTCTGCGTCAGTGACAGCGGCAGCGGCATCGATACGAAAGTGCTGGCGCGTTTGGGCGAGCCATTTTTTACCACCAAAACCACCGGGACCGGCCTTGGCCTGACCGTGGTCAAGGCCGTGGCTCGTGCCCATCAGGGAGAATTGCAGCTGCACTCGCGGTTGGGTCGCGGCACCTGCGCGCAGGTGATTCTGCCGCTGTTTTCTGATGAGAAGCGCAGTGCCCAGGGAGTGGAGTGAACGACATGGGGATCAAGGTTTTACTGGTCGAGGATGACCGCGCATTACGCGAAGCACTGACCGATACGTTGTTGCTCGCAGGGCATGACTACACAGCCGTGGGTTCGGCCGAAGAAGCGCTGGACGCCGTCGGAGCCGAGGCGTTCAACCTGGTGCTCAGTGACGTCAACATGCCGGGCATGGACGGTCATCAACTGCTCGGATTGCTGCGCGCTCGTCAGCCGCAGTTGCCGGTGTTGCTGATGACGGCGCACGGCGCCGTAGAGCGCGCGGTCGACGCGATGCGTCAGGGCGCGGCGGATTATCTGGTCAAACCGTTCGAACCCAAGGCGTTGTTGGATCTGGTGGCACGGCATGCGCTGGGCAGTCTCGGCGCAGCTGATAGCGAGGGGCCGGTGGCGTTCGAACCGGCCAGCGCGCAATTGCTGGAATTGGCCGCACGGGTGGCGCGCAGTGATTCGACGGTGTTGATCTCCGGTGAGTCCGGAACCGGTAAAGAAGTGCTGGCGCGTTACATCCATCAGCATTCTCATCGCGCCAGCCAGCCGTTCATTGCGATCAACTGTGCGGCGATTCCCGACAACATGCTCGAGGCAACGCTGTTCGGTCACGAAAAGGGTTCGTTCACTGGTGCCATCGCGGCGCAGGCCGGCAAGTTCGAGCAGGCCGACGGTGGAACCATTCTGCTCGACGAAATTTCCGAAATGCCCCTGGGTCTTCAAGCCAAGTTGCTGCGCGTGTTGCAGGAGCGTGAAGTCGAGCGGGTCGGCGCGCGCAAGCCGATCACGCTGGATATTCGGGTCGTCGCCACCACCAATCGTGACCTTGCCGGTGAAGTGGCGGCCGGGCGTTTCCGTGAAGACCTTTACTATCGCCTGTCCGTATTTCCTTTGGCCTGGCGTCCGTTGCGTGAGCGCACCGCCGACATCCTGCCGCTGGCCGAGCGGCTGCTGACCAAGCACGTCAATAAAATGAAGCATGCGGCGGCGCGACTGTCGCCCGAGGCGCAGGCGTGCCTGATCGGCTATCCATGGCCGGGCAATGTGCGGGAGCTGGATAACGCGATTCAGCGTGCGTTGATCCTGCAGCAGGGCGGTGTGATCCAGCCGCAGGATTTCTGTCTGGCCGGGCCGGTCGCCTGTGCGCCGTTGCCGGCATTGACCGCCGTGCCGGTGCGGGTTGCTGACGTGGAGTCCGAGTCTGCCGGTGCGCTGGGCGATGATCTGCGTCGCCGTGAATTCCAGATGATCATCGATACCTTGCGCTCTGAACGGGGTCGTCGCAAGGAAGCGGCAGAGCGTTTGGGTATCAGCCCTCGCACCCTGCGCTACAAACTGGCGCAAATGCGTGATGCCGGAATGGATGTGGAAGCTTACTTGTTCGCCACCTGATTTTACTTTGTGGGAGCGAGCCTGCTCGCGATGGAGTCAGGAGCGACGCGTTATCGTTCACGACCATCGCGAGCAGGCTCGCTCCTGCAGAAGTTTGTGAGCTGATAAAGGGCTTTTGTTCTGGGCGGCCACGGAGCTGGCACCCTTGTTGCTAACACCTCACTACCCGCCGAGTGAGTGTCAAAAAATTGCGGGTCGTCAATGAGAGTAGACCATGAGCCAAGGTATTGAATTCAATCGGTTGATGCTGGACATGCGTTCCATGCAAATGGATGCCATGTCTGCGCCGAAATCGACTGCCGCCGTCCCTGAATTGAGCGGCAGCAGCTTTTCCGACATGCTCGGTCAGGCCGTCAATAAAGTGAACGACACCCAGCAGGCCTCCAGTCAGTTGGCCAGTGCCTTCGAGATCGGCAAGAGTGGTGTCGACCTGACGGATGTGATGATTTCCTCGCAGAAGGCCAGCGTGTCTTTTCAGGCGTTGACCCAAGTGCGTAACAAGCTGGTTCAGGCATACCAAGACATCATGCAGATGCCGGTTTAAGGACGAGATTGAGTCATGGCAGAAGCAGTCGCCGATAATGTTCCGGCCAAGGCCACTCCGATAGACGGCAAACCGCCGCTGTTCGGCTTGTCCTTCCTGGAAAACCTCTCCGAGATGACCATGTTGCGTCAGGTGGGCCTGTTGGTCGGCCTGGCTGCGAGCGTGGCTATTGGCTTCGCCGTTGTGTTGTGGTCCCAACAGCCGGACTACCGGCCTCTGTACGGCAGCCTTGCCGGTATGGACGCCAAGCAAGTCATGGATACCCTGGCTGCCGCTGACATTCCCTATACCGTTGAACCGAACTCCGGTGCCTTGCTGGTCAAGGCCGATGACCTGTCCCGTGCGCGACTGAAACTCGCGGGCGCTGGTGTCACTCCCAGCGACGGCAACATCGGTTTCGAGATCCTCGACAAGGACCAGGGGCTCGGCACCAGCCAGTTCATGGAAGCGACCCGTTATCGTCGCGGCCTTGAAGGCGAACTGGCCCGGACCATCTCCAGCCTGAACAACGTCAAGGGTGCCCGCGTGCACCTGGCGATTCCGAAAAGCTCGGTGTTCGTGCGCGACGAGCGCAAGCCGAGCGCTTCGGTGCTGGTAGAACTGTATTCCGGTCGCTCGCTGGAGCCGGGTCAGGTGGTGGCGATCATCAACCTGGTCGCGACCAGCGTTCCAGAACTCAGCAAATCGCAGATCACCGTCGTCGATCAGAAGGGCAACCTGCTCTCGGATCAGGCGGAGAACTCCGAACTGACCATGGCCGGCAAGCAATTCGATTACAGCCGTCGCATGGAAAGCATGCTCACTCAGCGTGTGCACAACATCCTGCAACCGGTGCTGGGCAACGACCGCTATAAAGCCGAAGTCTCGGCGGACGTGGATTTCAGTGCTGTCGAGTCGACCTCCGAGCAGTTCAATCCGGATCAACCGGCGTTGCGCAGCGAGCAGTCGGTCAACGAACAGCGTACCGCCAGCAATGGCCCGCAAGGCGTACCGGGTGCTCTGAGCAACCAGCCGCCATCGCCAGCCTCGGCGCCGCAAACCACCGGTGGCGCAACCGCGTCGGCCGGCATGGTGCAGCCAGGCCAGCCACTGCTGGATGCCAACGGTCAGCAAATCATGGACCCGGCCACCGGCCAACCGATGCTGGCACCGTACCCGGCGGACAAGCGTCAACAATCCACCAAGAACTTCGAACTCGACCGTTCCATCAGTCACACCAAACAACAGCAAGGGCGTTTGAACCGCCTGTCGGTGTCGGTAGTGGTGGACGATCAGGTCAAGATCAACGCAGCCAACGGCGAAACCACCCGTGCACCGTGGAGCGCCGACGAATTGGCGCGCTTCACCCGTCTGGTACAGGACGCCGTTGGTTTCGACGCCAGTCGTGGCGACAGCGTCAGCGTGATCAACATGCCGTTCTCCGCCGAGCGCGGTGAAGTGATTGCCGATATTCCGTTCTACTCTCAGCCGTGGTTCTGGGACATCGTCAAGCAAGTGCTGGGTGTCTTGTTCATCCTGATACTGGTGTTCGGTGTGCTGCGTCCGGTACTCAACAACATCACCAGTGGCGGTAAAGGCAAACAGCTGGCCGGCTTTGGCGGCGACGCAGAGCTCGGTGGCATGGGCGGCCTGGATGGCGAACTGGCCAACGACCGCGTCAGCCTCGGCGGCCCGACCAGCATCCTGCTGCCGAGCCCGAGCGAAGGCTATGACGCACAGTTGAACGCAATCAAGAGTCTGGTGGCAGAAGATCCGGGTCGCGTGGCCCAGGTCGTGAAAGAGTGGATTAACGCAGATGAGTGATAACCGAGCCGTTGCCGCCAAACTGTCCCGGGTCGACAAAGCCGCAATCCTGCTGCTGTCTCTCGGTTCTACCGATGCCGCCCAGGTGCTGCGCCACATGGGGCCCAAAGAGGTCCAGCGTGTGGGTGTGGCCATGGCGCAGATGGGTAACGTGCACCGCGAGCAGGTCGAGCAGGTGATGAGTGAGTTCGTCGACATCGTCGGCGATCAGACCAGCCTGGGCGTCGGCTCCGACGACTACGTGCGCAAAATGCTGACTCAGGCGCTGGGAGAGGACAAGGCCAACGGCCTGATCGACCGGATCCTGCTGGGCGGCAACACCAGTGGTCTCGACAGCCTGAAGTGGATGGAGCCGCGCGCCGTCGCCGACGTGATCCGTTACGAGCACCCGCAGATCCAGGCGATCGTCGTGGCGTATCTCGACCCGGACCAGGCCGGCGAAGTGCTGGGCAACTTCGACCACAAGGTGCGACTGGACATCATTCTGCGGGTTTCCTCGCTGAATACCGTGCAGCCAGCCGCCCTGAAAGAGCTCAACCAGATTCTCGAGAAGCAGTTCTCCGGCAACTCGAATGCCTCGCGCACCACCTTGGGTGGCATCAAGCGTGCGGCCGACATCATGAACTTCCTCGACAGCTCGATCGAAGGTCAGCTGATGGACTCGATCCGCGAAGTCGACGAAGACCTGTCCGGTCAGATCGAAGACCTCATGTTCGTGTTCAACAACCTGTCCGATGTCGACGACCGCGGGATTCAGGCGTTGCTGCGCGAAGTCTCCTCCGATGTACTGGTACTGGCCCTCAAAGGCTCGGACGAAGGCGTCAAGGAAAAGATCTTCAAGAACATGTCCAAACGGGCGGCCGAACTGTTGCGCGACGACCTCGAGGCCAAAGGCCCGGTGCGCGTCAGCGACGTGGAAACCGCACAGAAAGAAATCCTCACCATTGCTCGCCGTATGGCCGAAGCCGGAGAAATCGTTCTCGGCGGGAAGGGCGGCGAAGAGATGATCTAAGGTCACTATGTCGTCCAAACATGATGAGTCCCAGACCGACCTGATCCGCGCCAAGGACGTCGCGGGTTTCGACACCTGGTCGCTGCCCAGTTTCGACCCGCCTGCACCGGAGCCCGAGCCGGAACCAGAGCCCGAGCCGCCGGAAATGGAGGAAGTGCCGCTGGAAGAAGTCCAGCCACTGACTCTGGAAGAGCTCGAAAGCATTCGCCAGGAGGCCTACAACGAAGGCTTCGCCACCGGCGAGAAAGAAGGTTTTCACAGCACCACACTCAAGGTCCGTCAGGAAGCAGAGGCGGTCCTGGCGCCGAAAGTCGCCGCGCTTGAGCAACTGATGGCCAACCTGTTCGAGCCTATCGCTGAGCAAGACACCCAGATCGAAAAGTCGCTGGTCGACCTCGTTCAGCACATCACCAAACAGGTGATTCAGCGGGAGCTGGCCATCGACTCGACGCAGATCGAACACGTCATGCGCGACGCCCTCAAGCTGTTGCCGCTGGGCGTGGGCAATGTGCGGCTGTACATCAATCCGCAGGATTTCGAACAGGTCAAAGCCCTGCGCGAGCGCCATGAAGAAACCTGGCGCATCGTCGAGGACGAAGCCTTGTTGCCTGGCGGTTGCCGGGTCGAGACTGAGCACAGTCGCATCGATGCCACCGTTGAAACCCGTATTGCCCGGGTCATGGACAAGCTGTTCGATCAATTGCACGAGCAGGCCTTGCATCCGGCCGCACCGGACCTGAGCCTGGAGCTGCCGATCGACGCCAAACCTGCCGTCGAAGCCGAGCCGGACGTTCCTGATGCGCCTTGATCGCACCAGCTTCGCCAAGCGCCTGGGCAGTTACGCCGAGGCCACGGAGCTGGCCGGCGCACCGATTCTTGAAGGCCGCTTGCTGCGCATGGTCGGCCTGACCCTCGAAGCTGAAGGCCTGCGCGCCGCCATGGGCAGCCGCTGCATGGTCATCAACGACGACAGTTACCATCCGGTGCAGGTCGAAGCTGAAGTCATGGGCTTCTCCGGCAGCAAAGTCTTTCTGATGCCGGTCGGCAGTGTCGCCGGCATCGCGCCCGGCGCCCGTGTGGTGCCGTTGGCCGATACCGGTCGTCTGCCGATGGGCATGAGCATGCTCGGACGAGTGCTCGATGGCGCCGGTCGTGCGCTGGACGGCAAGGGCGGAATGAAGGCTGAAGACTGGGTGCCGATGGATGGCCCGACGATCAACCCGCTCAAGCGTCACCCGATCAGCGAGCCGCTGGACGTGGGCATTCGCTCCATCAACGGCTTGTTGACGGTCGGTCGTGGTCAGCGGCTCGGGCTGTTCGCCGGTACCGGCGTCGGCAAGAGTGTGCTGTTGGGCATGATGACCCGCTTCACCGAGGCCGACATTATCGTCGTCGGGCTGATCGGTGAGCGGGGTCGCGAAGTTAAGGAATTCATCGAGCACATCCTCGGTGAAGAAGGGCTCAAGCGTTCGGTGGTCGTGGCGTCCCCGGCGGACGATGCGCCGCTGATGCGTCTGCGCGCCGCGATGTATTGCACGCGGATCGCCGAGTATTTCCGCGACAAGGGCAAGAATGTCCTGTTGCTGATGGACTCGCTGACTCGTTTCGCCCAGGCCCAGCGGGAAATCGCCCTGGCCATTGGCGAGCC
>NZ_AKJI01000166.1:0-15763 GCF_000282415.1 Pseudomonas sp. GM60 | reverse complement strand
GTCTGATCGAAAACCGCGTCGCCGAAGGTGGTTCCGACCGTCTGATCGAAAATCGCGTTGCCGAAGGTGGTTCCGACCGTCTGATCGAAAGCCGCGCTGTATGAATGAATGGCTTTGCAGCAACACTCGACAAAAAACCCGGCCTCACCCACCGGGTTTTTTTATGCATTTTTTGAGACCGGTCACTTCCCCGCCAGCGCCATGCAGCGCTGATAACGCTCGTCGACCCGCTTGGCAAACCACGCCGTGGTGAGTTTTCGGGTGATTTTCGGGCTCTGCAACGCAATCCCCGGCAATACCGCTCGCGGCAATGGACGGCCTTCGGCCTTCTCGGCCAATTCGAAAACCCGCTGATACAACGTACTGTCCTCGAACTCGAGGCTTTTGCCCTTCTCCAGTTGATCCCGAATCGTCGGGTTACGCATGCCCAGTTGCTTGCCGAGGGTGCGCACGGCCAGTTCCGTGGTGCCGGGCATGATCGAGTCGTAGCGCACCAGATCACCGTCCAGCGCCAGAGGAATCCCCGAAGCACGGCTCACCGCGTTCTGAAATGCGGCGTTTCGACTGGCGTACCAACCGGCGTTGAAATCGGCGAAGCGGTACAGCGGCTGCTTGTAGCTCACCGGATAACCGAGCAAGTGGGCGATGCCGAAATACATACCGCCGCGACGGCTGAACACTTCATGCCGAATCGAGCCGTCCACCGGGTACGGATAACCCCGCGCCTGCTGCTCGGCGAAGTCGATGCTGACCTGCATCGGTCCGCCGGTGTGCACCGGATTGAAACCACCGAACAGCGTGCGGCCCATGGGCACCCTGCCGATGAAATCATCGAAGATCGCGCTCAATTCCTTTTCACTGCGCGCGGCATTCAATCGGTCGCTGTAGCTTTTGCCGGTGCTGGAACGTATTTGCAGCGCACCGCTCACTAGCAGGCCGGGGATGTGGGCTTTGGCGGCACGGCGGTCGATTTCCTCTCGGGCGATCTTGCCCAGGCCCGGCACCGGCGGGTCCGCCTGAAAGGTCGACTCCTGCTCGGTGACCGCCAGTACGGAACACAGATTTTGCGTAGAGGGATAAATGTTCTGCGCAGCAAACGCCGCGTAGATGTCCGTGGCCCAGCCTTGGCGATCAACGGTTTTCGCCGGCAGCAGGCGCACGATCTCGGCCTTGACCTCTTTGGGTGTGCGGGCCGGGGCTTCCTGGGTGCGCTGAGTCCCGCAACCGGCCAGCACCAACAGCGCCGCGACGCTCGTGATCAATCGATTGGCTTGCATGGCGCTCCATCAGATCCGTTGAACCGGGTTAACCATACGATCAATCGCATGGCGCAGGCTATGACTGTGCCGGCGACACACTGTTCCCGGCACAGACACATTGAACTGTGGGAGCCGGCTTGCTGGCGATGGGAGCACCGAGGTGTATCAAGATGAGCGCGTTATCGTTCATCGCCAGCAAGCCGGCTCCTACAGGGTCTTTTCCGTTGGGCGGGCTGTCTGACGGCCCTCTTTGGCTGGACCATACTTGAGCCAAGACGCCAGGGGAGAACAGGCGCATGAACCGTAGCGACGTACTGATCATCGGCGCCGGACCCACCGGACTGGTGCTCGCGCTGTGGCTGAGCAAACTGGGGATCCGCGTGCGGATTATCGACAAGACCTCGGCCCCCGGCACCACTTCACGGGCGTTGGCCGTGCAGGCGCGCACACTGGAACTGTATCGCCAGCTCGACCTCAACGAGGCCGTGATACACAAAGGGCATCGCGTGGCGGCGGCCAACTTCTGGGTCAAGGGCGAACCCGTGGCGCGCTTGCCGTTGGGCCGGATTGGCGAGGGTCTGACGCCGTATGCATTCCTGGAGATTTTTCCCCAGGACGAGCACGAACAATTGCTGATTGAACGCCTGGAAACCTTTGGCATCCGGGTCGAGCGCAACACCGAGTTGGAGAGCTTCGAAGAAACCGGCGATGGCATCACCGCACGGCTGCGCCTGCCCGATGGTCAAGAGGAAACCTGTCAGGCCTGTTACCTCGCCGGTTGCGACGGTGCCCGTTCGCGGGTGCGCAAAACCCTCGACACCGGATTTCCCGGCGGCACCTACCAGCAGATTTTCTACGTGGCCGACGTGCAGGCCAGCGGGCCGGCGCTCAATGGCGAGCTGCACCTGGACCTCGATGAAGCAGACTTTCTCGCGGTGTTTCCCCTCGCCGGCCAAGGTCGCGCGCGGTTGATCGGCACCGTTCGCGACGAACGCGCCGAGCATGTGGAAACCCTGCGATTCGAAGACGTCAGCACCCGCGCCATCGAACACTTGAAAGTGCAGATCGAGCAGGTGAACTGGTTCTCGACCTACCGTGTGCATCATCGGGTGGCCGATCACTTTCGCAGCGGTCGCGCATTTCTATTGGGCGACGCGGCCCATGTCCACAGCCCGGCGGGCGGCCAGGGCATGAACACCGGCATCGGCGATGCCATCAACCTCGCCTGGAAACTCGCGGCCGTGTTGAGCGGCGGTGCTGCCCCGCATCTGCTCGACACGTATGAAACCGAGCGCATCGCCTTTGCCCGCAAACTGGTCGCCACCACCGACCGGGTGTTCAGTTTTGTCACCGCCGAAGGACGCATGGCGGATTTGCTGCGTACTCGTCTGGCGCCGTTCCTGTTGCCGAAAATGGCTTCGTTCGAGGCCTCCCGGGAATTCCTGTTTCGTACGGTGTCGCAGATCACCCTCAATTATCGTGGAATGCCATTGAGCACCGGCGTCGCCGGGCACGTTCACGGTGGCGACCGCTTGCCGTGGGCGCATGATGGTGAAGGGGATAATTTCGGGCCGCTGAAGTGCCCGAACTGGCAGGTACATGTGTACGGCGACACCAGCGACGAAATGATTGCCTGGTGCAATGAACATCACTTGCCGTTGCATGTGTTTGACTGGCGACCGGCGTTTGAAACATCAGGCCTTGGGCGCAACGGGTTTTATTTGTTGCGGCCGGATACCTACGTGGCGGTGGCCGAGTCGTGCTCGGATCCGAAGGTGATCGAACGGTACTTCCGGGATCGCGGGATACGACCGTATTTTGGCCCTCACTGATTCAACACAGTCCAAATGTGGGAGCGGGCTTGCTCGCGAAGGCGGTGTGTCAGTCGACAGTTGCATTGACTGATACACCGCCTTCGCGAGCAAGCCCGCTCCCACAGGGGTTTTGTGTGTGTGTTTTTTAGATCCCGGCCAGGGCCAGGTCCATTGCGAAGTAGGTGAAGATCAAATCCGCACCCGCCCGTTTGATCGCGCCGAGACTCTCGCGCACCACGCGGTCCTCATCGATGGCCCCGGCCTGTGCGCCGAACTTGATCATCGCGTACTCGCCGCTCACCTGGTACGCCGACAGCGGCAGGCGCGAAACCTCGCGAATGTCGCGGATGATGTCCAGGTACGCGCCGGCCGGCTTGACCATCAGCGCGTCGGCGCCTTCCTGCTCGTCCATCAACGACTCACGCACCGCTTCGCGGCGGTTCATCGGGTTCATTTGATAGCTTTTGCGGTCGCCCTTGAGTGCGCTGCCGCCGGCTTCGCGGAACGGGCCGTAGAGCGCCGAGGCGAATTTGGTCGAATAGGCCATGATCGCGGTCTGGGTGAAACCGGCATCATCCAGCGCCCGGCGAATCGCCTGGACCTGCCCGTCCATGGCCGCCGACGGCGCGATCACATCGGCACCGGCACGGGCTGCCGCGACGGCTTGTTTGCCGAGGTTGATCAGGGTCTGGTCATTATCGACTTCGTGGTTGTGCAACACGCCGCAGTGACCGTGGTCGGTGTATTCGCAGAAGCAGGTGTCGGACATCACGATCATCTCCGGCACCGCGTCCTTGGCGATGCGCGCCATGCGCGAGACCAGGCCATTGTCACTCCAGGTGTCGCTGCCGCTGCTGTCCAGATGATGGGACACGCCGAAGGTCATCACCGACTTGATCCCCGCCCGGGCATAGCGCTCGATCTCGCCGGCCAGTTTCGACTCCGGAATCCGCATCACACCGGGCATGCTTTTGATCGGCACGAAGTCGTCGATTTCTTCCTCGACGAAAATCGGCAGCACCAGATCGTTCAAGCTGAATTCGGTTTCCTGGAACAGGCTGCGCAGGCTCGCATTGCGGCGCAGACGGCGTGGACGTGCTTCGGGGAACTGACTGGACATGGGGTTTCCTGAAAAATCGGGGGACGAGACGAAAGTCGTAAGGGGGCGAAAGCTTATGCCCAGTTCGCCGCCGGGCACAAACCTCAGCGGAGTAAAAACCGTTACCGCTGCAGCAATAATCACCGCATCCACCATAAAACCCTGTGGGAGCGGGCTTGCTCGCGAAGGCGTCGTGTCAGTCGACATGGATGTTGAATGTCACGACGCCTTCGCGAGCAAGCCCGCTCCCACAGGTTTTACAGCGTCATGGTTCCGGAAATACAGGTCACCACGGAACCACCAATCCAGATCTCATCGCCCACCTGATCGACCTGAATGCGCCCAGCCCGCCCCATGGTCAAGCCCTGACTCACCACGTAAGACGCCGGCGCCAGCCCTTCGCTGAGCAGCCATTGAGCGATGCCGGCATTCAGGCTGCCGGTGGCGGGATCTTCCGGCATGCCGTCGCCGGAAATGAACGCCCGCACTTCGAACTGTGCGTCGTCGCCGTCACGCTCGGGATGCCACGGCGCAATCACGCCAACCGCGAGGCCGAGCATCTGCGTATGGTCCGGCTGAAGATCCAGCACCTGCTGGCGATCCTCGACCATCACCGCCAGCCAGCGCCGTTATCGACCCACTGTGCCCGCACGATGGCGCCCGGTTCCAGTCGGAGCCCGCGTCGCACGCGCTCTACCAGATCCGCCTGCACCGGCCCGGTCTTGAGCAGTGGCGGTGCGAGAAAGGCCAGTTCCGCGCCTTGCCGGCGCACCCGCACCAGGCCCACGCCGCACTCCTGAATGATCTCCTCGCCCTTGGGGACGCCACCGGCTTCGAGCCAGGCATGGCAGGTGCCCAAGGTCGGGTGACCGGCGAATGGCAATTCGTTCAGGGTGGTGAAAATCCGCACCCGGTAATCGGCCCGAGGGTCCTGCGGGGCGAGGATGAACGTGGTTTCACTGAGATTGGTCCAGGTGGCGAACGCCGCCATGCGCTCATCGCTGAGCTCATCGGCGCCGAATACCACGGCCAACGGATTGCCCTTGAGCGCAACGCGGCTGAAGACATCTACTTGCTTGAAATCGAATGCGTGCATGGCCTGCCTTGGTCTTGGTGGATTCGAAATGTCTTACTTGGGAATTTCCAGCCCGCGCATCACCGCCGGCCGCGCCAGGAAGCGCTCCAGCACCCGCGTCACGTTCGGGAAATCCTTGATGCCCACCAGATCGCCCGCCTCATAGAAGCCGATCAGGTTGCGCACCCACGGGAATGTCGCGATGTCGGCGATGGTGTAGCGCTCGCCCATGATCCAGTCGCGCCCCTGCAGACGTCCATCAAGCACTTTTAACAAACGTTTACTTTCCTCGACATAGCGATCCCGAGGGCGTTTGTCTTCGTAGTCCTTGCCGGCGAATTTATTGAAGAAACCGAGCTGGCCAAACATTGGCCCGATGCCACCCATCTGAAACATCAACCACTGGATCGTCTCATAACGCGCAGCCGATTCCTGGGCCAGCAACTGCCCGCTCTTGTCGGCGAGGTAAATCAGAATCGCCCCGGACTCGAACAACGGCAGCGGCAGGTCGTCCGGCCCGTGGGGGTCGAGGATCGCCGGGATCTTGTTGTTGGGGTTCAGCGACAGAAACTCGGGCGACAGCTGGTCGTTGGTGTCGAAGCCCACGCGATGCGGCTCGTAGGGCAGGCCGATCTCTTCGAGCATGATCGACACCTTGACGCCGTTGGGGGTCGGCAACGAGTAGAGCTGAATCCACTCAGGGTATTGGGCTGGCCATTTTTGGGTGATAGGGAAAGCGGACAGATCGGTCATCACATGGATCCACGAAGAGATTGAGAGGCACGATCATAGTGTGAGTGGCCGCAGGCTGCGACGTACGGCGTATCGATATTGATGATTACCAAGATCAATGGATTGCAGTCTTCTCCTGCGACCGCCCCGTGTACTGTGTCCATAAATCCGCAACATCCTGTCGATAACCTCTGCTCCAACCCGTTCATGGTTGTCGATACATTGCTGCGCATGCCGCCGGAATCGAACCAAACGGGCCTCAGTGGACTCTGAGTGCTGCCCTTTCGGAAACGGACCGGATCATCGACATGGAAAACACCCGACGCTGGGAGCGCGTGGTGTAAAGGTTTGTCAGCCTTAACCGAATGCGCTGAAGAACCCTTATTCCATGATGAACCTTATGAAATTGGTCCAACGCTTCAAGCATCGCACCTATGTCGTGCTGCCCTCCCTGTTGGCAATCAGTGCGCTGCTCCTGTCGTTTGTCGTCAGTGAAAGCCGCGCCCAGCCGGCTGACGGCACCCAGACGCTGGTTTTCCTGCGCCACGCGGAAAAACCCGCCGGCGGCCTCGGCCAGCTCAATTGCCAGGGCCTGAACCGCGCCATCGACCTGGCCACCCTGCTCCCGGAAAAATTCGGCAAGGCCAACTACGTGTTTGCAGCCAACCCGACGCGCAATGTCGAGGAAGGCGAGCTGGATAATTCCTACAGCTACATTCGCCCCCTGATGACCATCAGCCCCAGCGCCATCAAGCTCGGTTTGCCGGTGAACATCAACTTCTCGGCCAACGACACCAGTGACCTGGCCGACGAACTGCTGCATGACAAGTACCACAACTCGGTGATCTACACCGCGTGGTCCCACGGCTACCTGCCCGAGCTGATCAACAAGGTCGCCGGCGAAGCGGTCGGCAAGAAACAGAACATCACCGATGACTGGGAGTCCAGCGACTACGACTCGCTGTATGTACTCACCCTGACCTGGCACAACGGCAAGGCCAGTCTGCAGAGCCACAGCTACAAGCAAGGCCTGGATAACGGCCGGGAAACCTGCCCGACATAAGGACTGGTCGCGCTGTTCGACCCGCGCACGACCTGTAGGAGCCGGCTTGCTGGCGATTCAGGCAACTCGGTGCAACGGGAAGACCGAGGTGTCTGCATCGCCAGCAAGCCGGCTCCTACAGGGATGGGTTATGGCAGCAAAATTACTTTGTCGCCACTGCCCTGATTCACTTCGGCATAACGTTCCAGCCCTTCGGCCAATGGCGATTCGAACAACCCTTGCGGCAACGGCAACAGGTCCTGGTCGAAGAACCGGCCGAACTGATCGAGCATCGCCGCGCACGCCTGCACGCCGTATAGCAACGAGTTGATCCCCACCACCGAACCGCCCTTGCGATACAGCGCCAGGGCCGGCAATTGCACCTGGCCATCCACCGGCGCGGCGATGATCGCGATGCGACCGAACGCGGCCAGCGCGGGGACGGAGGCCGGTAGCCAGAACCCGGTGGTGTCAAAAATCACGTCGGCGCCGCCGGTGTAGACCGCATTCACCTGCGCCCCCAAGTCCTCGGGTTTATCCAGCTGCAACGTCTGATACCCCTGAGCCTGCAAGTCCTTGACCTGCTCCGGCCGACGCGCCGCCGCCAGTACCTGGGCGCCACGCACCTTGGCCAGCGCCAGCGCAGCACTGCCGACCGCCCCGCCACCGATCACCAATAACCGCGTTTGTGCGTTCACCAGGCTGCGCTCCAGCGCATCCCACGCCGTGGTGTAAGGCACGCCGAGGCTGGCGGCCTGGGCAAAACTCAGGTGCGTCGGTTTGCGCGCCACGCCATTGGCCGGCAGCTTGACGAATTGCGCATGGGAGCCGTCGGCGAAAAAGCCCAGTTCACGGCCGGTGCCCCACACTTCCTGACCGATCAACGCCTGCGGGCCTTCGACGACGACACCTGCAAAATCACGCCCGGGAATGCGCGGCAACGTGGTGTAGGGAAAACGTCCCAGCACATTCTTCACATCGCTGGGATTGAGGCCGGCGGCCTTGATTTGCACCAGCACTTCATCGGCGCCGGGCATGGGGGTCGGAACCTCGACATAGCGCAGGGCCGAAAGGTCGCCGGTTTTGTCGAACTGCAATGCTTTCATGGGAGTGTCCATCCAACAGGGGAAAGGGAATTCAGGAGATCCAGCCAGTGACCAGTTGCCGCCCCATGGGCCACAACTTTTCACCGGCGAGCATGCCCAGCAGGCCCACCAGCGCGATGGCCGGTGGTGCGGGGGAACGAAAATCGAGCGCGCCGTAAAGCAAACCGACGCCCAGACCGATGACCAGCGAGATGAGGTAGCTCATGGCAGACTCCGTGGGCAATTGAGGGATGCCCAAAGTCTAAAGGCCGGCATCCGCGAGCATCGGCCAAGTGCTTCTGAATTCCGGCCAAACCACCCGCAATAACCTGTAGGAGCCAGCTTGCTGGCGATAGCTGACGTGAGGGCGATGCAAAATTTGAGGATGCTATCGCCAGCAAGCTGGCTCCTACAGGTTCGTGCAGAACTGCGAGGGCGCGACACCCAGCTCCCGACGGAACATGTCACTGAAGCTGCTCGGCGAGTAGCCCAGCTCCCGGGCGATCGCACTGACCGGCGCCCCCTGGATCAGCTCCGCGACCGCAGTCGCCAGTTGCACTTGTCGCCGCCACTCGGCGAAGCCCATGCCCAGACCGTCCTTGAACAGCCGCGCCAGGGTGCGCACGCTGGCCCCGGCATTTTGCGCGTGTTGTTCGAAGGAAACGTCCAGCGATGGTGCAGCCATGACGGCCTGACACAGGTTCATCAGGCGCCGGTCGGAATCATCCGGCAACGGGATTTTCAGCAGCGAACGCTTGGCTCGCCGCAGTTCCAGCAGTGCCAGCCCGACCAGCGCCTCGTAATACTCCGGCGCGCCGTCGTCGCCCTGCTCCACCAGCCCGACGATGAGCTCACGCAGCAACCCGCCCACTTCGATCACCTGGACCGTGTCGTCCAGCGTCGCCGCCAATGCCGGACGCAGGTAGATGTTGCGCATCTGCAGGTCCGAGACCACGCGAATGCCGTGAGGCACGCCCGGCGGTAACCACACCGCCCGTTGCGGCGGCACCACCAGCGCCTCATGCGGCGTTTCGACCCACATCACCCCGCTCATCGCATACAACAACTGGCCCCAGACATGCTCGTGAGGCTCGATGAACAGCCCGCGCGGATAGGTGCGTGCCAGCGGTTGCACGGGCACATCGGTGTCACTCAAGTCGGGGGGCGCGGCAAGGGCCATGGTCAGCATTCATCGGGGATTTTCAGAAAATCCATGGTAACCAGCCGCAGGCTTCATCGCCACTGGCCGCAGCCGTCTGACAATCCGAATGAATTTTCCGTACCGCCGACGATCCTTCTATTACTACAGGGAGGAATACGGGCTTTATGAATAACGCAAAACTTTTCGTCATTGAATACACCCTTCATGGCGTCCCAAAGTCTTTCATCATTCGCCTGGACAAAATGGACAATGCGCAGGCTTGGCATTGGGCGAGTTGCGACGCCGGCGTGGGCCGGATCCCGCGCTTTGGAAGGGAGAAAGTGCAAAAGACCAGCAAGCCGATGGCGGAAAAATTCGGCGTGGAAAATGTCACTTGGCGGCCCGCCAGCTAACGACGCTTTTCTGTAGGAGCACGCTTGCTCGCGATGAACGATAACGCGGTCAGCCTGAAGAACCTCGGCGCCTGCATCGCGAGCAAGCTTGCTCCTACACAGTCAGTGTTGGGCGCACTTGCAGTCTTTGTGCACGCATTCTTCACCGTGTTCATGGTGTTTGGCGCAGGCTTCGCAACAGTAGTGCTTGCCGTGACGTGCGATCGGATGCTGGCCCAGTTTGCAGTTGCATTTCGGGCAGTCGCATTTACTTTCGCTATCGATCATGAGTCTGACTCCTGAGGTGGTGGTCGTCGGGGCTACAACCCGTCTCACCAGTGTAGAAGTTGCCACAGACGACGCAGCCCGATCCTGTAGGAGCGAGGCTTGCCCGCGAAGAACGATAACGCGATGTAACTGGTTAGATCGCGGCATCTGCTTCGCGGGCAAGCCTCGCTCCTACAGGAAAGCGAAAGCGGTCAGGCCTGGCGGGTATTGCTGCGATACATGAACACCAGCGCCAACCCGAGCAACACCATCGCCAGTATCCGGCTGCCGGACAGCTCGATCTGCGGGTTGCCCAGCCAGCCGAAGTTATCGATCAGCATCCCCATGCCCAACTGCCCGACGATCACCGCGACCGTCGCCACCGCCGTACCCACCCGTGGCACCGCCCCCACCATCACCATCATGTACACCACGCCGAACAGCGCGCCGCTGAGCTGCCATTTCGGCACGTCCAGCAGGCTCATGGCCTGGGCCGGCTCGAAAAACAGGATCAGCAACCCGGTGCTCACCGCCCCCACCACGAACGTCAACAAACTGCTGCGCAGCACACCGACCGTTTCGCCCAGACGCCCATTGATGGCGGCCTGAACACTCAACACCGCACCGGCAGCCACGACCACCGCCAACAAAATAATCAGATTCATCATTAACCCCGCGCAATCAGAACAAGTGCCGCCACAATCAGCAGCAAGGCCAGCCAACGTTCACCGTTGACCTTTTTACGAGTGGCGCCGAACCAGCCGAAGTGGTCGATCAGCACGCTTTTACCGACCTGCCCGGACAGGATCGCGATCATCGTCATCGCAATGCCGATGTACGGCGTGGCCAGGGTCAGCACCACCACGTAGATCGGCCCGAGAAAACCGCCGATCAACTGCCAGCGCGGCAGGTCGCTGAAGGCCGGTCCCTTTTGCGGGCCGCTGAGCAGCAGCAGGAAAAACAGGATCGCCGAGCCGACGCCGAAGATGCTCAACGTCGCCCACAAGTGACCGACCTGAACCCCCAGCGGCCCGAGCAGACCGGCCTCCACGGACAGGCCCATACCGGCCAGGATCACCAAAGGCAGCAGCAAAAGCCGCAACCCGGGTTTGGTTGCTGGTGTGACAGCGATATCGATTGAAGAAGATTGCATTGGGAACTCCTGTGTTATCGATCAACACACGATCCCTGTAGGAGCCGGCTTGCCGGCGATGGCGTCCTCGAGATTGCTATCGCCGGCAAGCCGGCTCCTACACGGGATTTGTGTTGTCGGTGTGATTGGCGCGCATTATCGGCTGGCGCAGCTGTGCGATAAATGGGAGCATCCTGACAACACTTTTGCGTAACTCGCACAGCAGGATTCTTCATGCACGGCCTCCACGAATTGGGTTTCAAGGCACTTCGGCTGTTTGTCGCAGTACTCGACCACGGCAGCTTCTCTGAAGTCGCCCGCCGCGAAGGCCTGGCGCCGTCGTCGATTTCCCGGCAGATCCAGTTGATGGAACAAGCGCTGAGCCAGCAATTGCTTTACCGCCACACCCGTGCGGTCACGCCGACGGAAGCCGGACGCTTGCTCGGCGAGCATGCGCGATTGGTGCTGGTGCAGTTGGAGGAAGCCGAACAGGCGTTGCAGGAACAACAAAGCGAGCCGAGCGGGCTGGTGCGGATCAACGCGCCGGTAGTGTTTGGCCAACGGCACCTGACGCCCTGGCTGGGGCAACTGTGCGAGTGCTACCCAAAATTGCAGCTGGATATCCAGCAGACCGACAGCTACGTCGCACCGTTACAGGAAGGTGCCGACCTGCTGTTTCGCATCGGCCCGCTGCACGATTCGAGCATGCAGGCGCGGATTCTGGCGCCTCAACGCTTTCAGGTGGCTGCGAGCCCGGCGTACTTGAAACGCCATGGCACACCGTTGCATCCCGAAGACCTCGCGGCGCATCAATGCCTGGCCTACAAAGGCGTGGCCGGCCAGCAACGCTGGTTTTTCCGCCAGGGTCAGCAGGACTGGAGGCCCTACTCGGTGAAGGGACCGATCACCGGCAACCACGCCGACACCCTCACACAGGCCGCCGAACAAGGCCTGGGCCTGGTGATGTTTCCGTCATGGCTGATTGGTGAAGCGGTGCGCAACGGCACGCTGGTGCCGGTGCTGGGGAAATATCAGGTGTCCAACAGCCTTGAGCCGCAACAGATCGCCGTGCTCTGGCCCGGGAGCCGACGGTTGTCGGTGAAGGTAAGGACGGTGATTGATTTCTATGTCGAATGCTTTGGGGCTGTGCCGTATTGGGACAGGCCCTGACACCTGCAACACCGCAACCCTTTGTAGGAGCCGGCTTGCTGGCGATAGCGGTGCATCAGCCAACATTGATGGCGCCTGACACAACGCTATCGCCAGCAAGCCGGCTCCTACAAAGGGGCGTTGTGTCAGTCGACATCGATGTTGGCTGACATGCCGCCATCGCCGGCAAGCCGGCTCCTACAAGGTGGGGGTCAGATGCGGAACTGGCCGACCAGAGTGCCGAGGCGCTGGCCAAGATCAGCCAGGCTGCGGGACGTCTGGGCGCCGAGTTGGGTTTCGCCGGCCACGTTGTCCACGGCCACCGCGATCTGATGCACGCTGCGGTTGATCTCTTCGGCCACGGCGGTCTGCTCCTCGGCGGCGCTGGCGATCTGCGCGTTCATCGAGTTGATGGTGCCGATCAGTTGAGCCATGGTGTCCAGCGAAGCACCCGCTTCGTTGGCCTGCATGGACGTACCGTCGCCGGCCTCGCTGGAGCGGCGCATCGCTTCCACCGCCGACTGGGTGCCGGCCTGCAAGCGGTCGATCATGCCCTGGATTTCCTGGGTGCTGATTTGCGTGCGGCTGGCCAGCGCACGGACTTCGTCGGCCACCACCGCAAATCCGCGACCGGCCTCACCGGCACGGGCCGCTTCAATGGCGGCGTTGAGCGCCAACAGGTTGGTCTGCTCGGCAATCGAACGGATCACCCCGAGCACGCTGACAATCGATGACACGTCCTTTTGCAGGCTGTCGAGGGACACGCCGCTGCTGCGAATATCGTCGACCAACGCATGAATCTTGACGATGCTGCCGGCCACCACACGCTTGGCCGTCTGGCCTTCTTCGTCGGTCTGCTGCGCCGCCACTGCCGCGTTTTGTGCACTTTTCGCCACTTCCTGCGCGGCGGCCGACATTTCGTTGATCGCCGTGGCCACCTGATCGGTCTCGTGACGCTGACGCTCCATCGCCTGATCCGAACGCTGGGCCTGATCGGAGACCTGATTCACCAGCCCGGTCAATTGCGAGGTCATTTCGGTAATCTGACGCACCAGGCCGTGGATCTTGTCGACGAACCGGTTGAACGAGCCGGCGAGTTGGCCGAGTTCATCCTGGCTGGTGATGGTCAGGCGCCGGGTCAGGTCGCCCTCGCCCGCCGCGATGTCGTCGAGGTTGGCTTTCATCAGGTTCAGCGGACGCAGAATGGTGTTGGCCAGCAGCATGCCGGCGGCGGCAATCAGCAGCAGCACGACGGCGGCGATGCCGATGATGCTCAGCAACACGCCTTCCATCCGGTCTTGAACCTTGGCTTCGACCACGGCCACTTGCGCCTCGATACCGTCGAGGTTGACCGAGGTGCCGACCGCCATGTCCCACTTCGGCAGGTATTCGGTGTAGCCCAGTTTTGGTACCAGCACCTGGGTATTGCCAGGCAATGGCGAGCTGTATTGCAGGTAGTGAGTGCCGTCTTTGGCGACTTTCACCAGGTCGCGGTTGACGTAGACGCCGTTTGGATCGCGGTTGTCCTTGAAGCTCTGGCCCACGCCTTCGGGGCTGTTGGCCTTGAACAGGCGCACGGTGTTGGAGTCGTAGCCGAAGAAGTAGCCTTCCTTGCCGTAGCTGATGCTCGACAGCAATTTGATCACTTGGGCCCGCGCCGCGTCATCGCCGGGGGCGGCGGCCTCGTAGAGCGGTTTGATCGCGGTCATGGCCACGGCGACGTAACTTTGCAGGGTGGCCTTGGCGTCGCTGAGCAGGCGCTGACGCGTCTCCTCGACTTCCTTGCGGGCCTGTTCCTGCAGAACGAACAACGTGGTCAGGCTGATGACCAGCGCAAAGAGCAACACCGGGAGGACGGCAAGGGACAGGACTTTAGCCTTCAGGCTCATGCGCATGACGGTTCACTCTTTTGGTTTTATTGGCGTGGTTAAAGGCTTTAACGGCACGCCGGGTCAAAAGTTGAGCTGGAGGGGCAATGAGGTCCCCTGTAGGAGTGAGCCTGCTCGCGATGAGGGCAGCATATCCAACATCTATGTGACAGACAGACCGCTATCGCGAGCAGGCTCGCTCCCACAGGGGGTCTTCGTTTAGAGAACCATCGCGGCCACCCAGCCGAACGCCAGCAGCGGCAGGTTGTAATGCAGGAAGGTCGGGACCACGGTGTCCCAGATGTGGTGGTGCTGACCGTCGATGTTCAGGCCGGAGGTCGGGCCGAGCGTCGAGTCGGAAGCAGGCGAACCGGCGTCGCCCAGCGCGCCGGCGGTGCCGACGATGCAGACGATGGCGATCGGGCTGAACCCCAGTTGCACGCACAGCGGCACGAAAATCGCTGCCAGAATCGGCACGGTGGAAAACGACGAACCGATGCCCATGGTCACCAGCAGGCCGACCAGCAGCATCAGCAACGCACCGATGCCTTTACTGTGGCCGATCCACGACGCCGACGCTTCAACCAGCGTCTGCACCTGACCGGTGGCTTTCATCACTTCGGCAAACCCCGAGGCGGCGATCATGATGAAACCGATCATCGCCATCATCTTCATGCCTTCGGTGAACAGATCATCGGTGTCGCGCCATTTCACAATGCCCGACACCGAGAAGATCAAAAAGCCTGCCAGTGCACCGATAATCATCGAGTCCAGCAGCAACTGAATAATGAACGCCGCCGCAATCGCCACACCCGCAACCATCAGGCTCAGCGGGTTGTACTGCACCGCGACCTGCTCGACCTGTTCGATCTTTTCCAAGTCGTAGACGCGCTTCTTGCGGTAGCTGATAAAGGCTGCCGCAAGCCCCACCACCATGCCCAGCGCCGGAATGCCCATGGCATGGGTGACGTTGATGCCGCTGATATCGACGCCGCTGCGGGCCACGTTGGCCAGCAGGATTTCATTGAGGAAAATGTTGCCGAAGCCCACTGGCAGGAACATGTACGGGGTGATCAGGCCAAAGGTCATGACGCAGGCGATCAACCGCCGATCCAGTTGCAGCTTGGTCAGCACATACAACAGCGGCGGCACCAGCAACGGAATGAAAGCGATATGTATCGGCAGAATATTCTGTGAAGCGATGGCCACCACCCACAGCAGGCCGATCAGCAGCCACTTCACCGAACCGCCACCGTTGGCGTGCTGGCGGTCAACCATGGCCAGGGCTTTGTCGGCCAGCGCATGGGCCAGGCCGGACTTGGCAATCGCCACCGCGAAGGCGCCGAGCAAGGCATAAGACAAGGCCACCGTCGCCCCGCCGCCGAGACCGCTGTTGAAGGCTTTCAAGGTGGCGTCGATGCCCAGGCCACCGGTCAGACCACCCACCAGCGCGCCGATAATCAGCGCGATCACCACGTGCACGCGGGACAGGCTGAGAATCAGCATGATGCCGACCGCGGCAATTACAGCATTAATCATCGTTACCTCAAGGCAAGCGAAATGAGCCCGGCCGGCAGTCTGCGAAGAGCCGCCAGCGGGATAAGGAATGGGTTTTATTAGAGGGCGCGCACTGTGCCGGACCGCTGCCGCCTTGTCAAAGCAGACACCCGATGTTGGAACGATGCAGCACCCTGTAGGAGCCGGCTTG
>NZ_AKJI01000165.1:0-47407 GCF_000282415.1 Pseudomonas sp. GM60 | reverse complement strand
GCTTGCTGGCGATGGCGTCCGTCCAGCCAATAAATCTATAACTGACCCACCGCTATCGCCAGCAAGCCGGCTCCTACAGTGGGGGGCACCTCACTTCCGGGGTTTGATTCGTGCGGTCGCTTCGGCCACCAACGGATCATCCGGCCAATAATGCTTCGGATACCGCCCCTTCAAATCCTTTTTCACCTCGGCATAGGTGCTACGCCAGAAGTTCGCCAGGTCCTGCGTCACCTGCACCGGCCGCCGCGCCGGGGACAGTAAATGCAGTTTGACCACCTGCCTTCCACCGGCAATGCGCGGGGTTTCGGCCAAACCGAACAACTCCTGCAACCGCACCGCCAGAATCGGCGGCTGCTCGCTGTAATCCAGACGAATCGACGACCCTGAAGGCACGCTCAAATGATGCGGCGCCAGCTCATCGAGCCGTTGCGGCAGCGGCCACGGCAATAGGTTATGAACAATGCTTGAGAGATCCAGATTGGCAAAATGACTGAGCCGCGAAACCTTCCCCAGATACGGCATCAACCAGTGTTCGAGGCTTTTGAGCAGCGCAGCATCGCTGACATCCGGCCACTCGCTCTCGCCCTTGCCGACAAGGTCCAACTGCCGCAACAACGCCACCCTCGCCTGCCACTGACGCAACTCCGGCGTCCACGGCAACAACTCCAGCCCCTTGCGCCGCACCAGATTCACCAGCGCCTGACTGCGCGCGGTTTCATCGAGCCCGGTTAACGGTTCACGGCTGAAGACCAACTCGCCAACCTTGCGCTGACGCTCGGCGCGCAACACGCCTTCACGCTCGTCCCAATCCAGCTGATCGACCACCCGTACCTGTTCAGCGAGCACCGAATCGAACAACGCCGGATCGAAATCCGCCGCCAGATAAATCCGTTCCTCACGCTGCCCCTGACGGCTGCCGAGGTCGGCGATTACCAGCCACGGTTGTTTCATCAAGCTGTCGGCTTCGGCGAACAACGCGGCACGGCCGTTGGCCAGGCGATATTCCGCACCACCCGCTCGACGTTGCTGCGCGACACGGTCGGGATAGGCCAGCGCCAGCAAGGCGCCGAGCCAGCGCGGGTGCTCCGGATCGCTGACCGGTTCCGACGCCTTGCCACGCAGATAACCACGGTATTGACGCGCCAGTTGCCGCGCTCGCTGAACACCGCCCTGAGCACCGCGTGCGGCACGCTCTTCGCCGGACAACAGCACCAGTCGACTGTGCAGATCGGCGCCGGCACCGCGCAAAATATCCCGCTCGCCGAGCAACGCTGCGACATCGCACGCCATGTCCGCCAAGCCCAGCGCCTGACCGCGCAGCAGCAAATGAGCGATACGCGGATGCGCCGGCAATTCGGCCATGGCCTGACCGTGGCGGGTCAGCGCTTCGCCATCCAGTGCGCCAAGGCGATCAAGCAAGTCCTGAGCCTGGGCATACGCGGCGGCGGGCGGCACGTCGAGCCACACCAGTTGCGTCGGTGTCACGCCCCAGCGACCGAGTTGCAAAGCCAGACCGGCAAGGTCCGCCGAAAGAATTTCCGCACTCGCATACGCCGCCAGTTGCTCGTGTTGATCCTGCGACCACAAGCGATAACACACGCCCGGCTCCAGCCGCCCTGCCCGCCCCGCACGTTGCGTGGCACTGGCGCGAGAGATGCGCTGCGTGTCGAGGCGGGTCATGCCGCTACCGGGATCGAAACGCGGCACCCGCGCCAACCCGGCATCGATCACCACACGCACGCCGTCGATGGTCAGGCTGGTCTCGGCGATGTTGGTCGCCAGCACCACTTTGCGCTTGCCCGTCGGGGCTGGATCAATCGCAGCGCGCTGCGCGGCGAGGTCCAGTTCACCGTGCAACGGGCAGAGCAACACCTGTGTGTTTTCGCCCAGCGCATCGGCCAGTTGTTGATGCACCCGGCGGATTTCCGCTTGCCCCGGCAGGAACACCAGGAGGCTGCCGGTTTCATCGTTCAAGGCTTCGAGGATGGTTTGCACCAGGCGCGGCTCGATGAATTCACCGGGCTGGAACGGTCGGCCCCAGCGCATCGCCACCGGGTACATGCGCCCTTCACTGCGCAGGATCGGCGCGTCATCGAGCAACCCGGCCAGGCGTTCGCCTTCAAGGGTGGCCGACATCAAAAGAATTTTCAGCGGTTGATCATCGCGGAACAGTTCCCGGCCATTCAGGCTGAGGGCCAAGGCCAGATCGGCATCAAGACTGCGCTCATGAAATTCGTCGAAGATCAGCAAACCCACGCCTTCCAGCGCCGGATCATCCTGCAAGCGCCGGGTGAGGATGCCTTCGGTGACCACTTCAATCCGCGTCCGTGGCCCGACTTTGCTGTCCAGCCGAATGCGATAGCCGACGGTTTCACCGACCTTTTCGCCCAGCTCACTGGCCAAGCGCTCCGCCGCCGCTCGTGCAGCCAACCGACGCGGTTCAAGCATCAGAATGGTCTGCCCGGCCAGCCACGGCTCGTTGAGCAGGGCCAATGGAACACGGGTGGTTTTACCGGCACCGGGCGGTGCTTCGAGCACGGCTTCGTGGCGTGTCGCCAAGGCTTCACGCAGGGCGGGTAAAACTTCATCAATCGGCAAAGAAATCATGCTGGCTCCCAAACAGAGGGCCGAGTATAACGGCGAACTGCTCGGCGTTTATCAGGGTCCTAATTCATAGAGACGCCCTTTCGTTTTGAAATTACCCAGGAGATTTCATATGCGTGTTCCCTTTCGCCTGATTGGCGGTGTATTGGTTGCAACCCTGCTGACCCAGGTTACCGCTTGCGGATCGATCTTCTACCCTGATCGCCGTGGGCAGATCGAAGGCAAGATTGACCCGGCCATCGCCGCGCTGGATGCCGTGGGCCTGCTGTTCTACATCATCCCCGGCCTGATCGCGTTTGCCGTGGACTTCGCCACCGGCGCGATCTACTACGCACCGGGCGAGACCGCGCAGGTGGCGCCGGAAAAACTCAAGGAAGCGATCGGTGCCGATGGCAAGGTCGATACCCACAAGTTGCAGACTATTCTTGAAACCGAACTGGGCCGCAGCTTCCCGCTGGACGATCCACGTTTGATTCAACACAAGGGCAGCACTCAGCAACTGGCCTTGCTCGGCCTGCAACCTGCCGCGTAATCCGTGCACATAAAGGAATAGCCGCACTTATGATTTCCAGCTCCGAACACGCCCGCCTGCTGCGGCTGGCGACCCGTGCCTCGGTGGCGGTGGCGTGCACGTTGATCGTCGCCAAAGCCATCGCGTGGTGGTTGAGCGGTTCGGTGAGCATGCTCGCCGGGTTGACCGACTCGGCCCTCGACGGTATCGCCTCGCTGCTCAACCTGCTGGCAGTGCATTACGCCTTGCGCCCCGCCGATGAAGATCACCGTTACGGGCACGGCAAGGCCGAATCGCTGGCGGGCATGGCGCAGGCGTTGTTCATTGGTGGCAGTGCGGTGCTGATTGCATTGCAGGCGTTTGATCGGCTCAAGCATCCGGAACCGGTGGGTGCGCCGTGGATCAGCATCGGCGTGATCGTGTTTTCCCTGGCGCTGACGTTGGCCCTGCTGATGTTGCAGCATCGGGTCGTCAAGGCCACCGGCTCCAACGCGGTGCGCGCCGATTCCCTGCATTACCGTTCGGACTTGCTGCTCAATGGCAGCATTCTGGTTGCGCTGGTGCTGGCCGGGTTTGGCTGGCATCAGATGGACGCGTGGTTTGGCTTGGGGATCGCCGCTTACATCTTCTGGAGCGCCATTCAAATCGCCCGGGAAAGTTTTAAGGTGCTGATGGACGAGGAACTGCCGCCAGACGTCAGCCAACACATGCTCGAACTGGCCTGCAGCGTACCGGGGGTGCTGGGCGCGCATGACCTGCGCACACGGGTGTCCGGCAACCAGTGGTTCGTGCAATTGCACCTGGAATTGCCGGGGGAGTTGACCCTGTCAGTCGCTCACGGCATCAGCGATCAGGCGGCCGATGCAATTCACGCGGCGTACCCGCGAGCCGAGGTGCTGGTGCACGCCGACCCGCAGGAAGTGGTGAAGGCCGCCAGGGCAAATCAGAAACTCACCTGATACCCGCGACTGCCCAGGCAGTTGCCCTGGGCCTGGCGGTAGGCTTGCACCACCGACGGATCCGGCTGGTAGGTGGCCGTGCGCGGATCGAAGCCACTCTGCTGCACCGCGTATTGATAACACTCGTAGCCGTCCTGATTGACCTGCTGCGGCGACTGCCCGTTGGCGGGATACGCCACCACGTCATAGCCATTGCCGGTCGGTTGCGGTTGCACGGGCGGCTCGACCACCACGTAATCCTGAGTGCTTTCCTGATAGGCGTAATACGAGCCCGCCGCCAGGAATAACAGCGCGCCGCCGATCCACACTTCACGGGCGTAATCAGGCAGGTAGCTGACGCGAATCCCGCGCGGCGGCTGCACCACGACATAACGCGGGCCGAGCGGGCGATACCAGTAGCCGCCGGAGAAGAAATAATCCTGCCCACGATACGGCACGCGGTAGTCGCGGTCCGGGAAGCGGTCGATCACATGCCCGGGACGGTACTGCGGGCCAGGGCCCCAACCGTTACCGTGGCCGTTCGGGCGACCGGCCCAATGATGATCATCGGGACGTGAGCCCGGCCCGCCGGTCTGCCATTGCTGGTTGTAACCATTGTTTCGCGGGATGTCCTGATAGTAACCACGTTGCGGCTGCTGGGTCTGACGCACGGTGTCGGGCCGGCCCTGGATCGGCAAGTCGTTGGCCGGCAATTGTGGCGGCGGCGGTGGTGGCCGGACGGGGCTGTTGAAGTCGCGCGGCGGGTTGTCTCGCGGCTGATTGTTTTGCCACTGCCCGCCATTGCGCGACTGGCCGTTGTTCTCGAACTGGCGACTGTTGTCGCCACGAATGATGTCGTTGTTTTGCGGGCGCGGCTGATTGTTGCCACCATGGCCCTGATTGTTGCCCTGATGACCGTCACCGCGTTGTCCATTGTCGGGACCCCGGTTCTGCGGCTCATCGGCCAGCGATTGCGCAGTGACACTGACACACAGCAAACCAACACCGGCCAAACGCCAGATGCGCGACTTCATGCTTTTCCTCACTGCGGGTTAGGGCCTGTACGTAAGACTGGGAAAGCACAGGCCGGTTCTGCAACAGGTTATCAGTCGCGCAACTTATTTATTGAGGGCGGGTGAAAAATTGCGGGCAAAAGAAAAGGGAGACCCGTCGGCCTCCCTTTGAGAACTTCGTCCGTGCTCGACGCTTATGACGTCGGCTCACCTCACGCCGTCTTCTGGACAGTGTGTAGCTCGGGGGCCGGCACATCCCCGGTGGGGGTGGCGGCCGCGACTGGCCTGATTGGGCGAGCCGCTGTGGACTGTTTGTCCGAGCAGTGATTCTGGTGATAAGAATAGGCCTGGGGCGCCGGCAGAGGATTGCGAAGATTGCTCAAATAAACATGACTTGCGCAATTTTTAACCCTGGATAGATAATCTGCCGCAATCGATATGACAAAGGCCTGATTGATGAGCAAACTCGACCGATACGACCTGAGCATTTTGGCGGAATTGCAGCGCGACGCGCGCATCTCCAACCAGGAGCTGGCCGAACGCATCGGCCTGTCACCTTCACCGTGCTCGCGCCGGGTCAAGCAACTGGAAGACGACGGCTACATCACCCGCCAGGTAGCCCTGCTGGATCGCAAAATGCTTGGCCTGAGCCTGACTGCTTACGTGCTGATCGGCATGGACCGGCATACACCGGAGCGATTCGAGAACTTCGAAGCGGCGATTCGCACCTTGCCGCAAGTGCTTGAATGCAGCCTGGTGACGGGGATGGATGCGGACTATCAGCTCAAGGTGGTGGTGCCGGACATGGATCACTATCAGAAATTGCTGCTGGGGCACCTGACAAGGATTGAAGGGGTGACGAGTGTGCGGTCGAGTTTTGTGTTGAATCAGGTGCTCAACAGCACCGAACTGCCGCTGACTCATCTGCGTAGCTGACGACGCCTTCGCGGGCAAGCCTCGCTCCTACAGGTTTTGCGCGAGCCCTTGTAGGAGCGAGGCTTGCCCGCGAAGAGGCCGGAACAAGTGACGAATAGCTGCGACACGCTGCCGCAGGTCAATGCCGCACCAATCCCCCATGCCGTATACTCCAGCGCCTTTTAGCCCCGCCCCCGCTGGAGATGTCCGATGGATCCTGCAGTATTCGAAGAGTGGATGATGACCGGACTGGTCAGCATTCTGATCATTTTCATGGGTTTCATCGTCTGGGATCTGGCAAAGAAATCCAAGGCCGGGCGCTTCGGCTCGTTCATCCTGTTCTTCGTGCTCGGTCTGGGCGTGGCCGCGTTCGTGATCAAAAGCGTGGTGATCGGCCTGATCGAATCCGGCACGTTATAAGCGCGCCGGCACTTCTTTCCACTGGCCCTGATCGAGCCCTTCGATCGACCAGTCGCCGATCCTGACCCGCACCAGCCGCAACGTCGGCAAGCCGACCGCGGCGGTCATGCGCCGAACCTGACGGTTACGCCCCTCGCGAATCACCAGTTCCAGCCAACTGGTCGGCACACTTTTGCGAAAGCGCACCGGCGGGTTTCGCGGCCACAGTTGCGGCTCATCCAGTTGCCGCGCTTGCGCGGGCAAGGTCATGCCGTCATTCAGCTCGACGCCATCACGCAAACGCTGTAACTGCTCGGCACTCGGCTCACCTTCCACTTGCACCCAATAAGTCTTGGCCAGTTTGTGCTTGGGGTCGGCAATCCTCGCCTGGAGCTGGCCGTCGTTGGTCAGCAGCAACAACCCTTCGCTGTCGCGATCCAGACGGCCTGCCGGGTAAATCCCGGGAATCTCAATGAAATCCTTGAGCGTCGCCCGCCCTTCGCCGTCGCTGAATTGCGTCAGCACATCGAACGGTTTGTTGAACAGAATCAGCTTCGGCTCGGCCGGCGGCGCTTTGGCGACACGGCGCGGGGCTGATGACGGGGTGTTCGCGCCAGGGCGGCGGGACACGGGACGTTGGGGACGGGACATGGCGAAGAGAACATCTAACGGTCAGGGCTGCTAATGCTAGTGCCCTGACCGCCAAATGACCATGACAACTCTCAATCAGCGGAACGGCGGCTCGTCGAAGCTGCGCAGTTTGCGCGAGTGCAACGAGTTGAGTTCGGTGCGCAACAAGTCCACCGCCTCGATACCGATCTTCAAGTGCTGGCTGACCGCGCGCTCGTAAAAGGCGTTGGCCGAACCCGGCAGCTTGATTTCGCTGTGCAGCGGTTTGTCCGAGACGCAAAGCAATGTGCCGTAAGGCACCCGCAAGCGATAACCTTGCGCGGCGATGGTGCCGCTTTCCATGTCCACCGCCACGGCGCGGGACAGGTTGATCAGCGGACGCTCCTGGGCCCAGCGCAATTCCCAGTTACGGTCGTCGTAAGTCAGCACGGTGCCGGTGCGCAGGCGTTTCTTCAGCTCGTCGCCCTTTTCGCCAGTGATGTTGGCCGCCGCTTGCTGCAACGCCATCTGCACTTCTGCCAGGGCCGGAATCGGAATGTTCGGCGGCACGACCCGATCGAGAATCCCGTCGCGGCGCATGTAGGCGTGAGCCAGCACGTAATCGCCAATGGTCTGCGACTGACGCAGACCGCCGCAGTGACCGATCATCAGCCAGCAATGCGGACGCAATACCGCCAAATGGTCGGTGATGTTCTTGGCGTTGGACGGGCCGACGCCGATGTTCACCAAAGTCACGCCATGACCGTCGCTGGCGATCAGGTGATAGGCCGGCATTTGATAGCGATGCCAGACCACGCCGGCAGCAATCGCCGACGCTTCGCCGTGATCCATGCTCTTTTCGATGATCACGTTGCCCGGCAGCACCATGCGTACGAAACGCGGATCGCTGCGCAACTGCTCGAGGCCATGAACGATGAACTGGTCAACGTAGCGGTGGTAGTTGGTCAGCAGAATCCACGGCTGCACATGGCGCCAGTCGCTGCCGGTGTAGTGCACGAGGCGGCGCAGGGAGAAATCCACCCGCGCGGCATCGAACAGGGCCAGCGGCAGCGGGTCGGTGTTTTCCCAATCGTACAAACCGTCAGCGATGCCATCGGTGGCGGCCGACAGGTCGGTACTCGGGAACACCCGCGCCAGCACGGCCGCGGTCACGCCGGAGCCGGCCAGTTCATCGCCCTGCTCGACCACATACGGATAAGGAATATTCTGCTGGCTGATGCCGACTTCCACGGTCACGGTGAAGTCGTGCATCAACGGCACGAGCTGTTCCAGCAAGTATTTACGGAAAGCCGCCGGATGGGTGACGGTGACGCTGTAGGTCCCCGGCAACTGCACCTTGGCGTAGGCGCGGGTGGTTTGCGGGACTTCGCCCTGGCAGTGGTAGGTCAGACGCAGTTCAGGATAACGAAACATCGCACGCTGTTCGGCGTCCGGTTCAACCCGATCCTTGAGGTAACGCTTGAGCGCCTGGCTCAGTGCGGTGGTTGCGCGATTGTGCAAGTGAGCAAGCCGGTCCACGGCTTGCTCGGCGGTTTGAACGATAATAAAAGCTTCGGTCACGATCAGCATCCTGTGTTCTGACTTGCAGGCCTTCATCTTGCCTGCATCGTCGCTTCACGGGAACAGTGGTGGCTACACAAATGACAAGTCCACAGTAGATCCAATGTGGGAGCGAGCCTGCTCGCGATAGCGTAGGCACATTCGACATTGATGTGGCTGACAGACCGATATCGCGAGCAGGCTCACTCCCACAGTAGACCGGTGTCGGTTACACGAACGGGGTCGAGCGGGCGACGATCGCTTCGACATCCAGCCCTCGCGGCAACGCACCGTATACGCGACCGGCGTCGCCGAGACGGCTGGCGATGAACGCATCGCTGACCGCCGAATTGCCGGCCTCCAGCAACAGCTTGGCTTGCAGCCCCAACGCAATGTCTTCGGTGAGTTGCCGCGCACGATACTGAATATCGCCGGTGTCCTTGAAGGCCACCTGCAATTGGCTGATGTGTGCGGCCAGCCGTTTGTCGCCGTGACCATCACCCAACTCGCTGAACAACACATCCAGCACGCCCGGCTCTTTCGACAGCGCCCGCAACACATCCAGGCATTGCACGTTGCCGGAACCTTCCCACGTCGAATTGACCGGTGCCTCGCGGTACAAGCGCGGCAGGATGCTGTCTTCGACATACCCGGCACCGCCCATGCATTCGGCAGCTTCGTTGATCATCGCGGGCGCGCGTTTGCAGATCCAGTACTTGCCCACTGCGGTCACCAGGCGGGCGAATTTGGCTTCGTGCCCGTCATCCAGATGATCCAGCGCCTTGCCCATGCGCAGGCTCAACGCCAACGCTGCTTCGCTCTCCAAGGCCAGATCGGCGAGGACGTTCTGCATCAACGGTTGCTCGCTGAGCAGCTTGCCGCCGACGCTGCGATGGGCGCAGTGATGACTGGCCTGGGTCAGCGCCTGACGCATCAAGGCGCTGGAACCGACCATGCAATCGAAGCGGGTCATGGCAACCATTTCGATAATGGTCGGAACGCCACGCCCCTCTTCGCCGACCATCCAAGCCAGCGCACCGCGAAACTCGACTTCGCTGGAGGCGTTGGAGCAATTGCCGAGTTTGTTTTTCAGGCGCTGGATGTAGAACTGATTGCGCGTGTCGTCGGGGCGATGGCGTGGCAACAGGAAGCAGGTCAATCCTTTGTCGGTCTGCGCCAGCGTGAGGAAGGCATCGCACATCGGCGCAGAACAGAACCATTTGTGGCCCACCAGTTCGTAGGCCTGGCCCGGTCCGCTGGCACCCACCGGAAACGCCTTGGTGGTGTTGGCCCGCACATCGGTGCCGCCCTGTTTCTCGGTCATCGCCATGCCAATGGTGACACCGGCCTTGTGGGCCATGCCGACATTGCGCGGGTCGTATTCGGTGGCGAGGATTTTCGGCAGCCACTGCTTGGCCAGGTCCGCTTGCAGGCGCATCGCCGGCACGCTGGCGAAGGTCATGGTCAGCGGGCAACCGCTGCCGGCTTCGGCCTGGCTGTGCAGGTAGGTCATGGAGGCGCGGGCGACATGGGCGCCGTCCTGTGGATGCGCCCAGGGCAGCGAGGTCAACCCGTGCTCGATCGCCGTGCGCATCAGCTCGTGATACGCCGGGTGAAATTCCACCAGATCGATGCGGTGACCGTAACGGTCGTGGCTGCTGAACACCGGTTTGTTCTGGTTGGCCAGGAACCCCGCTTCCATCAGCGGCCCGCCGGCCAACGCGCCGTAAGCGTCGATCCGCGACTCGGCCCAACCGGCCCCGAAACGCCGCGACCACTCCTGCAAAGGCAGGTCGATGCGATACAGGTTGGCGCCGTCCAGCAACGGCGGCTGGTTGGTGACTTCGTGGGTTTCGGCGAACTGATGCAGGTTCATGACGGGGCTCCTTTGGTCAGCCAAGGAGTTCAGTTAAGCACTGCCCCGAGGCTGAACAAAGTGGCATATCAGCCTAACTGTCGGCGCTTTCGCCTTGTTTTGGACAAAGCACGCGTCGATACAACGCGGCCTGCAAGTCTTCGAATTTCACCGGTTTGCTCAGGTAATCGATCAGTGCACCGGTTGGGCAGCGCTCCCGATCAGCGCTCAAGGCAATCATGAACACCGGCAATTCGGCACAACCCGGCAAGTCCCGGATCTGGCAGCAGACAGACTCACCGTCGAGGGGCGGTAGCTGACAATCGAGGAGTACAGCGTCGAAGGTTTCACGCTGCAGGACTTCCAGCGCGGTCGCCCCGTTGTCCGCCGTACGGACCCGAAATCCGAGCTTGAGCAACATGCCGCGCATCACCAATTGATTGATGCTGTTGTCGTCCACCAGCAGCACCGTGCAGTCCTGAGGCAAGCGCAGGCGCGGGAATTCCCGGGTCATCAATTCCGTTGTCACGCGCTCGACCACCGGCAATTCAAACTCGACGTCAAGCTGGAAGCGGCTGCCGCGACCTGGCTCGGAGCGGTGAGTCAGGTTCCCGCCGAGCAGGTCGACCAGTTGTCGACAGATCGCCAGGCCCACACCGAGGCCGCCATATTCACGGGTCATCGAGCCGTCGAGCTGGAAGAACCGCTGATACAGCGTCGCCTCGCCCAGATCAGTGAAACCGATGCCGGTGTCGATCACCGCAAAGGACAATGCCAGCTTGCCGGGCTCCGCGTTTTTACCCGAGACCCGCAGCGCCACCCCGCCCACTCGCGTGAACTTGATCGCGTTATCCAGCAGGCATTCCAGGCATTGCGCCAACTTGACGTTATCGCCGTACAAACGGTCCGGCAGGCCCGGTGTCACCTCGACCTTGAAGTCCAGTGACTTGCCCGACGCGTTGCCTTCGAACTGCACGCGCAAGGTATCGACCACGCTGCGCAAACTGAAGGTGGACGCCGAAGCCTTGAGCTTGCCGGCCTGCAACTCGGTCAGGGTAAGAATGCCGTTGACCATGCGCATCATGTCGCGCGCCGAACCGGCGGCCGTTTGCTGGTATTGCTCCAGCTCCGGGTCCATCTCGACGGTTTGCATCAATTCCAGGGAACCGATCACACCGTTCATGGGGGTGCGCAATTCGTGGGTCAACGTGGCGAGGAATTCATCCTTTAGCTTGTTACTGTGCGCCAGTTGCTGGTTGAGCACTTCAAGCTTCTGGCCAGCATCGAACAAGGTTTGCGCCTGTTGCTCGCGCATGGCGTTGATGCGGTCGGCCAAGGCCAGGGACAGCAGCGCCACCTCGATGGCCGAACCGATCTGGCTGGAATACATGGTCAGGAATACGTTCGGCAGGTAACCCAGCACCATCATCGTATTGATGATGCCGCCGAGCAAAAACGCCGACCAGGCGATGATGAAATAGCGCGCCACCCGCAAGCCGCGCCACCAGGCGAAAAACCCTGCGGCGAAAATCACCACGGTGAACGACAGGGCCAGCGTCGTCGCCAGGCGCAGGGCCAGGGCGTAACTGGTCATCAATGACAACCCGACGACTACCGCACTGAACGCAATCAACGCCAGCAGCAAGCGATCGAGCCAGCGGCTGAGGGTCGCCGTTTGCAGGAAGCTGCGGGCGAACTGGCTGCCGAACAGCCCTGCGCAACCGATGAAGAACGGCGTCGCGGCGTTGGCCCACCACGGGTTGTCTGGCCAGAAATACTCTACGGCCGCGCCATTCACCGACAGCTGATACAGGCCGAACGAGGCAATATAAAAGATGTAATAGAGGTAGCTGGTGTCGCGCACGCTGAGGTAGATGAACAGGTTGTAGACCAGCATCCCCAGCAATACGCCGTAAATCATGCCCAACACATAAAGCCGCACCGGCTGTTCTTCGAGAAACGCGGTGCTCGACCACAACGTGACCGGCGCCTGGATCGACCCTTCGCTTTGCAGGCGCAAGTACACGGTTTGCATTTGGTCGGGCGTGAAGTTCAGATCGAACAGGTAGTTGTTCTGGCGAATCTCGCGGCTGCTGAACGGCAAGGCATCGCCGGTCTGACGGGCCAATTGATAGCCACCGCCGGCATCAGGCAAATACAGATCAAGGTGATCGAGGGGCGGATAGGCCAGCTCCAGCAGCCACGTCCGCTGTGCAGCGGGATTGGTCGGGCGGTAATGCAGGTCGATTTTCAGCCAGAATACCGAACGCGAGTAACCGGCGTTGAGCGTGGCCTTGTCATGGGGCTTGAAGTGTCCGGCAGCGGCTTGCGCGCGGATATCGGCAATGCTCGCCTGACCATCGGCGTCTTCGAACACTTGCAGGGTTCGGCCCAAGGGCAGGCTTTGAGTGAACTCATCGAACTCGACTGCGCTTGCCATGAGGGGCAAGCAAAACAGCAACATCAGCAAATAGCGCATTTAAGCCCCAGCGTGGCCTGTCCGGTTATCTCAGGAAGCCCCTCATTCCTTTTGAGTAGACGTAAAACCGGCATTACCTGTTATTGGTTTGGATCCACTCTAGCATAGCCGTTGATGGCCATTGAACACCATTGAAATTTTTCTTGAAAAGGCTCTAGCACGGGCGTTCCAGCGAAGCATATCGAGCCATTACTGTTTGCTCGGTCAGATTATGACAATCCCGGAGGGCTGCATTGCCAGCCCATGACTCTCTATCGGCAGACCTGGCGGGCACTGCACCCGAAAATCGATGTTTGGTGGTAAGCTCGCGCACCATGAATATCTACAGCTCTCGCCCCGTTGTCCTCTGTCTCTCCGGCCACGACCCAAGTGGTGGCGCCGGCTTGCAGGCAGATATCGAAGCCCTGCTTGCCCAGGGATGTCATGCGGCTCCGGCCGTCACCGCCCTGACCGTGCAAGACACGGTCAACGTCACGGATTTCCGCGTCCTCGACCGTGAGTGGGTGCTGGCTCAGGCCAACGCCGTGCTCAACGACTCCGAAGTCGCCGCCGTCAAGCTGGGCATGCTCGGTTCCCTGGAAATGGTCGACACCGTCGTCGAACTGCTTCAGGCGCACCCGCATTTGCCGATGGTCTGCGACCCGGTGCTGCGCGCCGGCGGTGGCGGACGACTGGGCAAGGACGAAGTCGGCTACGCCATGCGCGAACGCTTGCTGCCCCTGGCCATCATCGCCACCCCTAACCTTCCCGAAGCCCGCATCCTCGCTGAACTGCCAGAAGGCACCGCCGACGAGTGCGCTGAAAAACTCCTGCCGTTCGTCAAACACCTGCTGATCACCGGCGGCCACGGTGATGAACACGAAATACACAATCGCCTGTACAGCCGCGACGGTCTGCGCGAAACCTATACCTGCCAGCGCTTGCCCGGCAGTTACCACGGTTCCGGTTGCACATTGGCGAGCGCCCTCGCCGGTCGTCTGGCCCAGGGTGAAAACCTCGTCAGTGCAGTGCAGAGCGCGCTTAACTACACGTGGCGCACCCTGCGCGATGCCGAGCAGTTGGGCAAAGGCCAGTTCGTGCCGCGCCGTCTGCCACTGGATTTCTGTTCGTAACGCCATGAGGCTTGCCCGATGAAACTACGTGGCCTGTACGCCATTACCGACAGCCAGTTACTGGCCGGTAAATTTCTTTCGTACGTGGAGGCGGCGCTGGAAGGCGGCGTCACCTTGCTGCAATACCGCGACAAGAGCAGCGACGAGGCCCGCCGTCTGCGTGAAGCTGAAGCCCTGCGCGATCTGTGCGAACGCTACAAGACCCATCTGATCATCAATGACGATGCCGAACTGGCCGCACGCCTGAACGTCGGCGTGCACTTGGGCCAGACCGACGGCCCGCTGACTCCGGCTCGTGCGTTGCTCGGTCGCCAGGCGATCATCGGTTCGACCTGTCACGCGCAACTCGAACTCGCCGAACAAGCAGCCAAAGAAGGCGCCAGTTATGTCGCCTTCGGCCGCTTCTTCAATTCCAGCACCAAACCCGGCGCACCGACTTGCAGCCTCGAACTGCTCGACCAGGCCCGCAGCACATTGCACCTGCCGATCTGCGCGATCGGCGGCATCACCCTGAAAAACGCCGCCCCGCTGGTGGCCCACGGGGTCGATCTGCTGGCGGTGGTCCACGGCCTGTTTGGCGCCGAGAGCACGGCTGAAGTGACCCGCCGCGCCCGCGCATTTAACGAATTACTAAAAATCTGATTTGAGAGCCCCATCATGTCTCGTTCCGAAACGCTGTTTGCCAATGCCCAGAAACACATTCCCGGTGGCGTGAACTCGCCTGTTCGCGCGTTCAAGAGCGTTGGCGGCACCCCCCTGTTTTTCAAACACGCTGAAGGCGCCTACGTCACCGACGAAGACGACAAGCGTTATGTGGATTACGTCGGTTCCTGGGGGCCGATGATCCTCGGCCACAGCCATCCGGACGTGCTGGACGCGGTGCGCAAGCAGCTGGAACACGGCTTGTCCTACGGCGCCCCGACCGAGATGGAAACCGAGATGGCCGACCTGGTCTGCTCGATCGTGCCATCGATGGAAATGGTGCGCATGGTCAGCTCCGGCACCGAAGCGACCATGAGTGCGATTCGCCTGGCCCGTGGTTTCACCGGTCGCGACAGCATCATCAAGTTCGAAGGCTGCTACCACGGTCACTCCGACAGCCTGCTGGTTAAAGCAGGTTCCGGCGCCCTGACCCAAGGCGTGCCGAGCTCGGCCGGTGTACCGGCGGCCTTCGCCAAACACACCCTGACCCTGCCGTTCAACGACATCGACGCCGTGGAAACCATGCTCGCTGAAGTGGGCCAGGACGTGGCCTGCATCATCGTCGAGCCGGTGGCCGGCAATATGAACTGCGTACCGCCGGCACCGGGCTTCCTCGAAGGCCTGCGGACCCTGTGCGACAAGCACGGCGTGGTGCTGATTTTCGACGAAGTGATGACCGGTTTCCGCGTTGCCCTCGGCGGCGCTCAAGCGCATTACGGCGTTACGCCAGACCTGACCACGTTCGGCAAGATCATCGGTGGTGGCATGCCGGTTGGCTGCTTCGGCGGCAAACGCGCAATCATGTCGCACATCGCGCCACTGGGCCCGGTGTACCAGGCTGGCACCTTGTCGGGTAACCCGCTGGCAATGGCGGCAGGTCTGACGACCTTGCGCCTGATCAGCCGCCCAGGCTTCCACGCCGAACTGAGCGACTATACCAGCCGCCTGCTCGATGGCCTGCAACAGCGCGCCGACGCCGCCGGCATTCCGTTCGTGACCACCCAGGCCGGTGGCATGTTCGGCTTGTACTTCAGCGGCGCCGACGACATCGTCACCTTCGATGACGTGATGGCCAGCGACGCGAAGCTGTTCGGCCGTTTCTTCCACCTGATGCTCGAAGGTGGCGTGTACCTGGCACCAAGTGCATTCGAAGCCGGCTTCACCTCGATCGCCCATGGCGAAGCCGAGTTGAAACTGACCCTGGATGCCGCCGAGCGCGCCTTCGCTGCATTGAAATAACGTTGTGCCGCTGACGTTGGCGATTGCCAGCGTCAGCTTTCACCTACATTCCCGCCTCTTTTCCTACTCACCTGCAGATAATCCCCCGTAAAGTGGGCGATATATTCCCCGTGCAGCAGAAAAACGAGTAAAGACTTTGTAAGGTTGGCCCTGCTTATTTCATAATGCGCGCTTATTGGATCCCCTCGTTGGGTCCGCGCGCCCTTCAGAGGTAAGTCGATTCCCATGAACCGCACCGGCCGCGCCCTTGCAATGGGCTGCCTGTTGCTCCTTCAGCCCCTGCTCGCGCTCGCACAAGCAGGCGGCAACTCGTTGTTAATCCCAGCGATGGGTCGCTGCACCCTCAATACCCAGCCGCAAGACCTGGCACAGGCGCTCGCCGCCTGTCAGAAAGCGTCGGATGAAGGGGATGCGCAAGCGCAATACGAGTTGGGTGAGTTCTACTACGACGGCAAAAACACCCCTCGCGATCTGAAAAAAGCCCTGGATTACTTCGAAAAAGCCTCGCTGCAAGGCCATGCCCAGGCGCAATTCAAACTCGGCACCATGTTCTTCCACGGCGAAGGCGTACCGGCCAATAACGTTCAGGCGTACATCGTGCTGAAAATGGCGGCGGTCAATGGTGCGGAAGAAGCGCTGGATACGGCGGATGAAGTCGCCGAGAAGATGCCGCGTGAAGAGCTTGAAGTGGCGACCCAGGTGCTTGGACAGATCTTCCGCAAGTACCTGATGGAATTGCAGAGCGCCGATGGGCGCACGCCTTTCTCGCCGCTTCCCTGAATCTGCGTTGTTCTGACTGCCCCCTTCGCGAGCAAGCCCGCTCCCACATGGAATCTCTGGTGACCACAAATATTGTGTTCACTGAAGATCCAATGTGGGAGCGGGCTTGCTCGCGAATGGGGGCAACGCGGTCTTGAGGCTTACTTCTCAGGCATCGGCATCGGAAACGGCATCACATTGCCGACCGCGCCACGGGCTTCGCTGATTTTCGGGGTGCCCAGACGCTCGACTTCGTCGATGCGCACGATCGAATGCATCGGCACAAAACTGCGCACCACGCCCTCGAACTGAGCCTTGAGCTTCTCTTCGCTCGGGTCGACGACCACTTGCGTGCGCTCGCCAAAGACGAACTCTTCCACTTCCAGGAAGCCCCACAGATCACTTTGATAGATCTGCTTGGCGTACATTTCGTACACCTGGCCCTGATTGAGGAAAATCACCTTGTAGATTGGAGCTTCACGTTTGGTCATGGTGGGCGAGCAACACATCGGGGATAAAAATGAGGGCGCGAACTATAGCATAGCCACCGGACGCGCAACGGTAGGAACCTTGGGACATGTTCCCTATAATGCGCGGTTCTTTGAATCACGTGATGACTGTATCCATGGCCAAGAAGCTTTACATCGAAACCCACGGTTGCCAGATGAACGAGTACGACAGCTCGCGCATGGTTGATCTGCTGGGTGAACATCAGGCCCTGGAAGTCACCGCTCGCGCTGAAGACGCCGACGTGATCCTGCTCAACACCTGCTCGATCCGCGAACGCGCCCAGGACCGGGTGTATTCCCAGCTCGGCCGCTGGCGTGAACTGAAACTGGCGAACCCGGAGATGGTGATCGCCGTCGGCGGTTGCGTCGCCAGCCAGGAAGGCGCCGCCATCCGCGATCGCGCACCGTACGTCGACGTGGTGTTCGGCCCACAAACCCTGCACCGTTTGCCGGAAATGATCGACGCCGCACGCGCCACCAAGCTGCCGCAAGTCGACGTCTCGTTCCCGGAAATCGAAAAGTTCGACCACCTGCCAGAGCCGCGCATCGATGGCCCGAGCGCTTATGTGTCGGTGATGGAGGGTTGCAGCAAGTACTGCACATTCTGCGTGGTGCCCTACACCCGCGGCGAAGAAGTCAGCCGCCCGTTCGATGACGTGATTGCCGAAATCATCCACCTCGCCGAGAACGGCGTGCGTGAAGTGACGTTGCTGGGCCAGAACGTCAACGGCTATCGCGGCACCACTCACGATGGTCGCCTGGCGGACCTCGCCGAACTGATCCGCGTGGTCGCCGCTGTCGATGGCATCGACCGGATTCGTTACACCACCTCCCACCCGCTGGAGTTCTCCGACAGCCTGATCCAGGCCCACGCCGAGGTACCGGAACTGGTGAAACACCTGCACTTGCCGGTGCAATCGGGTTCGGACCGCATTCTGTCGGCAATGAAACGCAACCACACGGCGCTGGAATACAAATCCAAACTGCGCAAGCTGCGCGCCGCCGTCCCGGGGATCTGCATCAGCTCGGACTTCATCGTCGGCTTCCCGGGCGAGACCGAAAAAGACTTCGAACAGACCATGAAGCTGATCGAAGACGTCGGTTTCGACTTCTCCTATTCGTTCGTCTATAGCCAGCGCCCAGGCACGCCGGCGGCCGATCTGGCCGACGAAACGCCGGAAGAACTGAAAAAAGAACGCCTGAACGCCTTGCAACATCGCCTGAACCAGCAAGGTTTCGAGATCAGCCGACAAATGGTCGGTTCGGTCCAGCGGATCCTGGTAACCGATTACTCGAAAAAAGACCCCGGCGAGCTGCAGGGCCGGACCGAGAATAACCGGATCGTCAACTTCCGCTGCGACAATCCAACCCTGATAGGCCAGTTTGCCGACGTGCATATCGACGCCGCTCAGCCGCACTCGCTGCGCGGCTCGCTGATTATCTAACTGTAGGAGCCGGCTTGCTGGCGATGGGAACACCGCGGTAGATCAGCAAGACCGCGTTATCGTTCATCGCCAGCAAGCCGGCTCCTACAGAATCGAGATGTGTCAGGTCGAGATATTTAAGAGCTTTCGCACCCGCCTCACTGGCGTTATCCTTGATTTCATCTTAATTGCCCCAGGGCGGCTAAATACGACCTTGAACGCACCCATAGAACCACATCGTTTTATCCTCGAGCCCTTTGAGGCTCGCCGCTTTGCCAATCTGTGCGGGATGTTCGACGAGCACCTGCGCTTGATCGAGCAACGCCTGACTATCGAAATCCGCAACCGCGGAAATCAGTTCGAGCTGATCGGCGACCCCAAACACACCACCTCCGCGGAAAACCTCCTGCGCCGCCTGTACCGGGAAACCAAGGGTACCGAGCTGTCGCCGGACATGGTTCACCTGTTCCTGCAGGAATCGGCCGTCGAAGAGCTGGACAACGTTTCGCCGTCCGAACCCTCCGTGGCCCTGCGCACCAAGAAAGGCATGATTCGCCCTCGCGGCTTGAATCAGCTGCGCTACGTGAAGGAAATCCTCGGCAACGACATCAACTTCGGCATCGGTCCGGCCGGTACCGGCAAGACCTACCTGGCCGTTGCCTGCGCGGTAGATGCGCTGGAACGCGAGCAGATCCGCCGCATCCTGCTGGTGCGCCCGGCGGTTGAAGCGGGCGAAAAACTCGGCTTCCTGCCCGGCGACCTGTCGCAAAAGATCGACCCGTACCTGCGTCCGCTCTACGACGCACTCTACGAAATGCTCGGCTTCGAATACGTCGCCAAGCTGATCGAGCGCCAGGTGATCGAAGTCGCGCCGCTGGCCTACATGCGCGGTCGCACGCTGAACAACAGCTTCATCATCCTCGATGAAAGCCAGAACACCACCGTCGAGCAGATGAAGATGTTCCTGACCCGGATCGGCTTCGGTTCCACAGCGGTCATCACCGGTGACATCACCCAGGTCGACCTGCCGAAAGGCACCAAGTCCGGGCTGCACCACGTGATCGAAGTGCTGAAAGACGTGCCGGGCATCAGCTTCACCCACTTCATGCCCAAGGACGTCGTGCGCCATCCACTGGTGCAGCGGATCGTCGAAGCCTACGAGCGCTTCGAGAATCGCGGGGCAGACGAAACACCAAAGGACAGCCGCCGCGATGCTTGAGCTTGATCTGCAACTGGCCACCGAAGCATCTGCGCCAAGTGAAGCCGAGTTCCGCCAATGGTGCGAACTGGCCCTGCGCCAGCGCACCGCCGACTCCGAAATGACCATTCGCCTGGTCGACGAAGCGGAAGGTCGCGAGCTGAATCACACCTGGCGGCAAAAGGACTACGCCACCAACGTGCTGTCGTTTCCTGCCGATGTGCCTGACGAGTTTCTCGACATCCCGCTGCTGGGCGATCTGGTGATCTGCGTGGCGGTGGTCGAGCGCGAAGCCGCCGAACAAGGCAAGGAACCCAAGGCCCACTGGGCACATCTGGTCATTCACGGCTGCTTGCATCTGCTGGGTTACGACCATATAGATGACGACGAAGCCGAAGAAATGGAAGCACTGGAACGAACGTTGCTTGCTGAGTTGGGCTACCCCGATCCGTACGCGGACGACGAAACAGAAACATCCCCTATCGTTACAACAAAGGATTCAGAGTAATCGCTATGAGCGAAGATCGATCGAGCAACGGGCAGAAGTCATGGCTGGGTAAGCTCACCCAGGCTTTTGCCCACGAGCCGAAGAACCGTCAGGAGCTGCTGGAGCTCCTGCGCGATGCACATCAAAACAAGTTGCTGGACAGCGAAGCGCTGGCCATCGTCGAAGGCGCCATCCAGGTTGCAGACCTGCAAGTACGGGACATCATGGTCCCGCGTTCGCAGATGATCAGCATCAAGGCGACCCAGACACCCCGCGAGTTTTTGCCCGCCGTGGTCGACTCCGCCCACTCCCGCTACCCGGTCATCGGCGAAAGCCACGATGACGTGATGGGCGTGTTGCTGGCCAAGGACTTGCTGCCGTTGATCCTCAGGGAGAACGGCGACAGCTTCAACATCAAGGACCTGCTGCGCCCGGCCACCTTCGTGCCCGAGTCCAAGCGCCTGAACGTGCTGCTGCGCGAATTCCGCGCCAACCACAACCACATGGCCATCGTCATCGACGAATACGGCGGCGTGGCAGGCCTGGTGACCATCGAAGACGTGCTGGAACAGATCGTCGGCGACATCGAAGACGAGCATGACGTCGAGGAAGACAGCTACATCAAGCCGCTGCCCAGCGGTGATTTCCTGGTCAAGGCCCTGACGCCGATCGAGAACTTCAACGAATTCTTCGACAGCGAGTTCTCCGACGACGAATTCGACACCGTTGGCGGCCTGGTGATGAGCGCGTTCGGGCACTTGCCAAAACGCAACGAAATCACTGAAATCGGCCCTTATCGCTTTCGTATCCTGAACGCTGACAGCCGTCGGATTCACTTGCTGCGCCTGACTCCAATTGCCCGATAAATCCAAGGATTGAAATGCATCGTATGACCCGCCCCGGCTGGCCCGGTAACCTGCTGGCCGTGGCGGCCGGTGCACTCACCACCCTGGCCCTGGCGCCGTTTGACATCTGGCCGCTGGCACTGCTGGCGGTCGGGTTCTTTTATGCCGGTTTGCGCGAACTGAATCCGCGTCAGGCCCTGGGCCGTGGCTGGTGCTTCGGTTTTGGCCTGTTTGGCGCGGGCACCAGCTGGATCTACTACAGCATTCACAACTTCGGTGGCGCTTCCGTGCTGCTGGCCGGGTTCCTGATGCTGCTCTTCACCGCAGCGATTGCCTGGTTTTTCGCTCTGCCCGCCTGGATCTGGGCGCGCTGGCTGCGACGCAACGAGGCGCCGCTGGCCGATGCCCTGGCATTTGCGGCGTTGTGGGTCGGCCAGGAAGCGTTTCGTGGCTGGTTCCTGACCGGTTTCCCGTGGCTCTACTCCGGTTACAGCCAGCTCGACGGCCCGTTGGCCGGGCTCGCGCCTGTGGGCGGGATGTGGCTGATTTCCTTCACCCTGGCCCTGACCGCCGCACTGATCTACAACGCCTTGCGCCTGGTGAAAGCGGGACGTAAAGCCTTCATCGCCGCCGGCGTATTGCTGTTGCTCGGCCCTTGGGTCGTCGGCATCGCACTCAAGGGCCATGCCTGGACCACCCCGGCCGGCGAGCCGCTGAGCGTCGCGGCGATTCAAGGCAATATCGAACAAAGCATGAAGTGGGACCCGGCGCAGCTCAATGCGCAACTGGCGCTGTACCGCGACATGAGCTTCAGCTCCAAGCCAGTGGACCTGCTGATCTGGCCGGAAACCGCCGTCCCGGTGCTCAAGGAGTCCGCCCAAGGCTACCTGAACATGATGGGAAACTTCGCCGCGGAACGTAAGAGCGCGCTGATTACCGGCGTACCGATCCGTGAAGAGGTTCACCACCAGAAGCGCTTCTACAACGGCATTACCGTAGTGGGTGAAGGCGATGGCACGTACCTCAAGCAGAAACTGGTGCCGTTCGGTGAGTACGTACCGTTGCAGGAAGTGCTGCGCGGGCTGATCGCGTTCTTCGATTTGCCGATGTCGGACTTTGCCCGTGGCCCCGCCGATCAGGCGATGCTGCAAGCCAAGGGTTATCAGATTGCGCCGTTCATCTGCTACGAGGTGGTTTATCCGGAATTCGCCGCCAGCCTTGCCGCTCGCAGCGATCTGTTGCTGACCATCAGCAACGACACCTGGTTCGGCACTTCCATCGGCCCGCTGCAACACTTGCAGATGGCGCAGATGCGCGCACTTGAGGCCGGTCGCTGGATGATCCGCGCCACCAACAACGGCGTCACCGGCCTGATCAACCCGTTTGGGCAGATCACTGTCCAGATCCCACAGTTCGAACGCGGCATTCTGTATGGCGAAGTGGTGCCGATGCACAACCTGACGCCGTATCTTGAATGGCGTTCGTGGCCGCTGATCATCGTGTGCGTGCTGTTGTTCGGCTGGGCGCTGGTCGCGAACCGGATGGCCAAAACCGTCTGAATCTCTGTAGGAGCGAGCTTGCTCGCGATGGACGTGAACGATGACGCGTGTTTGCCGCAAACAAGCGCCGCTTTCAGACTCATCGCGAGCAAGCTCGCTCCTACAAGAAATGCGTGAACTTCGGGTTATCGATAAAACAACGAATACCCCACCTGCCCCACTGCCTCATTCAATAACTGCCCGCTCTGCCAGATCGACTTGAACTCCGGCATCCAACCACCCAGCGGTCGGGCGTTGTCTACGCCTAAAAACCCTACAGGTGCTGCCACCACCTCAAATCCTGCCTTCTGGAAACTCCAGACTGCCCGCGGCATGTGCCAGGCCTGAGTCACGACCACAACGCGCTTGATCCCTTGTGGCAGCAACACCTCGGCGCTGAACTGCGCGTTTTCCCAGGTCGTACGGCTGCGCCCTTCCTGCCAGCGCACAGTTACGCCGAAATCATCGAGCAACGAGTCCGCCATCAACTTGGCTTCTGTCGGTGGCGTGCCGTAATGCAGGCCGCCACTGGTCAGGATCGGCAAGCCAGACGCCTTGGCCAGTCTGGCGGCATAACGCTCTCGCTCCAGACCGACACCGGTCGGCTGATCGGCGCCCCAGGCCGGATCGCCACGTTCACGCCCCGATCCCAGCACCACAATTGCATCGGCACGCTGAGCCAGGGCGGCCCATTCGTCGCGAGCCAGTGGGGGCATACGTTCAAGGGCTTCGGCGCTCCACTGCACCACCACCGGCAAACTCATCAACCAGAAACCGCCCGCGCCCAATACAAAGCACACGCCCGCAAGGCGCGGCCTTGAGCGGCGAAGCCACCAGGCAAGCACCAGTAACAACAATAAAATGCCGGGAGGCAGCAGAAGTTGTTTAACGAAGTAACGAAAAGGCATCGAGCATCTCCTGAAGATGCCCGAAGCCTAAGTGGGTTGACGCAATGCGACAACAAATGCGAAAGGACTAAGCTTTAAAAAACCATACGCCATGGGTTCAAGTGCCCTTACTTGAATTGCAGAGACCGGACCTTTACCGCGTCTCTGCCGGGTGCCTTGTCCTTGAGCCAGATGATCTTGGCCGAACGTGGTGCGTCGAGTTGCTTCACTGCTTCTGACAAGCATCCGTGTGTTTCACGTTCACTGCGGTCCAGATACGCCTTGACCAGTTCAAACTCTGCGGGGCTCAGGCCACGCAGCTCCAGCTCCAGGGGACGTTCATCGCGCAACCGGCCAGCGGTTTTTGCCGCGTCCAAGGCCAATCCCAGACGATCGATCAGTCTTTCGTACAACTCCGGTTTTGTAACTTTTTGCTGTGACTCAACCATCCCTCACCTCATTGAAGATAAGACTCACTCCCCATTTAGAGCTTAGCTTCCATGAACAAACCGGCTGAACGCCGCGACCAACGGCCCTCGCAGCCATTTCTGCGAGACGCGCGGCAGTAATCAGGGTTTCCCTCGGTAGAGTGCGGTCATGTATGCTACGGCGCTTCCTGTAACTCCACTTCCAGCTCGTCTGGGCACCGAAACGCCGATTTGGCGTGATCACCGTCCAGCGTCGCATTGAAGAGGATTAGGCCACCCCTATTCAGTTCAAAAGTAGCCATGCACGAACAATATCAGCCCCGTGAAATCGAAGCCGCCGCCCAGTCGTTCTGGGACGAGCAAAAGTCCTTTGAAGTCAGTGAACAGCCAGGCAAGGAGACGTTCTATTGCCTGTCGATGTTCCCTTACCCCAGCGGCAAGCTACACATGGGGCATGTGCGCAACTACACCATCGGCGACGTGATCTCCCGCTACCAGCGCATGCAAGGCAAGAACGTCCTGCAACCCATGGGTTGGGATGCCTTCGGCATGCCGGCGGAAAACGCCGCGATGAAGAACAACGTAGCGCCCGCCAAGTGGACCTACGAAAACATCGCCTACATGAAAAACCAGCTGCGCAGCCTGGGCCTGGCGGTGGACTGGTCGCGTGAAGTGACCACCTGCAAGCCCGATTACTACCGCTGGGAACAATGGCTGTTCACTCGCCTGTTCGAAAAAGGCGTGATCTACAAAAAGAGCGGCACCGTGAACTGGGACCCGGTCGACCAGACCGTCCTGGCCAACGAGCAAGTGATCGACGGTCGCGGCTGGCGTTCCGGCGCGCTGATCGAAAAACGCGAAATCCCGATGTACTACTTCAAGATCACCGCGTATGCGGATGAACTGCTGGAGAGTCTCGACGATCTGCCGGGCTGGCCTGAACAGGTCAAGACCATGCAGCGCAACTGGATCGGCAAGTCCCGCGGCATGGAAGTGCAGTTCCCGTACAACGTCGATTCCATCGGCGAAGCCGGCGCGCTGAAAGTCTTCACCACCCGTCCGGACACCCTGATGGGCGCGACCTACGTCGCCGTGGCCGCCGAACACCACCTGGCCACCCTGGCCGCACAGAACAACCCTGAGCTGCAAGCGTTCATCGCTGAATGCAAGGGCGGCAGCGTCGCTGAAGCCGACGTCGCCACCCAAGAGAAAAAAGGCCTGCCGACCGGCCTGTTCGTCGAGCACCCACTGACCGGCGAGAAGCTGCCGGTGTGGGTCGCCAACTATGTGCTGATGCACTACGGCGACGGCGCCGTCATGGCGGTTCCAGCGCACGACGAGCGTGATTTCGAGTTCGCCCACAAGTACAACCTGCCGGTCAAATCGGTGGTGCGCACCAGTTCAGGTGACACCAACCCGGCGCCGTGGCAAGACGCCTACGGCGAACACGGCACGCTGATCAACTCCGGCGAATTTGACGGCCTCGACTTCGCAGGCGCTTTCGACGCCATGGAAGTCGCGCTGATCAAGAAAAACCTCGGCGCCTCGCGTACCCAGTTCCGCCTGCGCGACTGGGGCATCAGCCGTCAGCGTTACTGGGGCTGCCCGATCCCGATCATCCACTGCGGCACCTGCGGTGACGTGCCGGTCCCGGAAGACCAGTTGCCTGTCGTACTGCCGGAAGATGTGGTGCCGGATGGCGCCGGTTCACCATTGGCCCGCATGCCCGAGTTCTACGAGTGCACTTGCCCGAAATGCGGCGCACCGGCCAAGCGTGAAACCGACACCATGGACACCTTCGTCGAGTCCTCGTGGTACTACGCCCGTTACGCCTCGCCGCACTATGAAGGCGGCCTGGTGGAGAAATCCGCGGCCGACCATTGGCTGCCGGTGGATCAGTACATCGGCGGTATCGAACACGCGATTCTTCACCTGCTGTACGCGCGCTTCTTCCACAAGCTGATGCGCGACGAAGGCCTGGTGAGCTCCAACGAGCCGTTCAAGAACCTGCTGACCCAGGGCATGGTGATCGCCGAGACTTACTATCGTCGCGAAGCCAATGGTGCTTACACCTGGTTCAACCCGGCAGACGTCGAACTCGAACGCGACAGCAAGGCCAAGGTCATCAGCGCCAAGTTGATCGCCGACGGCCTGCCGGTGGAAATCGGCGGCACCGAGAAGATGGCCAAGTCGAAGAACAACGGCGTCGACCCTCAGTCGATGATTGACCAGTTCGGCGCAGACACCTGCCGCCTGTTCATGATGTTCGCCTCGCCACCTGACATGAGCGCGGAATGGTCCGACTCCGGTGTAGAAGGTTCGCACCGCTTCCTCAAGCGCGTCTGGCGTCTGGCTCAAGCGCACGTGACTCAGGGCCTGCCGGGCAAACTGGACATCGCCAGCCTGAACGACGAGCAGAAAGTCATTCGCCGTTCGATCCACCAGGCCATCAAACAGGCCAGCCACGACGTTGGCCAGAACCACAAATTCAACACCGCCATCGCCCAGGTGATGACGCTGATGAACGTGTTGGAAAAAGCCCCGCAGGCGACCGAACAGGATCGCGCGCTGGTTCACGAAGGTCTGGAAACCGTGACGCTGCTGCTGGCTCCGATCACCCCGCACATCAGCCATGAGCTGTGGCATCGCCTGGGTCACGCCGATCCGGTGATCGACGCCGGCTGGCCAGTGCTGGACGACAGCGCACTGGTGCAGGACAGCCTGACACTGGTTATCCAGGTCAACGGCAAGCTGCGCGGCCAGATCGAAATGCCGGCCAGCGCGACTCGTGAAGAGATCGAAGCCGCTGCCCGTATCAACGAAAACGTGCTGCGTTTTGTCGATGGCCTGACTATTCGTAAAGTGATCGTAGTGCCCGGGAAACTGGTCAATATCGTCGCCAGCTAATTGGATCAGGCGCCAGGTGAGCCTGGCGCCGAGTAAAACCTTTCGGGCCGCATGATCGGCCCACATGGTTTCAAGGGGAGCAACAAGATGATCAAACGCAATTTGCTGGTGATGGGCCTCGCGGTCCTGTTGAGCGCCTGCGGTTTCCAGCTGCGCGGCACCGGCACCTATGAAATGGCGATCAAGGAAATCGACCTGAGCGCGCGCAATGCCTATGGCGACACCGTGAACCTGATGCGTCAGGCGCTGGAAAGCGGCGGCGTCAAAGTCTACAGCGGTGCTCCGTTCAAGTTGGTGCTGACCAATGAACAGGAAAGCCAGCGCATTCTCAGCTACGCAGGTGCCGGCCGTACTGGCGAGTATGAGCTCACTACCGTGCTCAGCTACGACATCAATGGCCACGGCGACGTGCCGCTGTTGAGCGACAAGATCGAAATGCAGCGGGTCTTCATCCACGACGGCAACAATCTGGTGGGTTCCGACCAGGAAGCCGCCGATGCCCGCAAGGACACTAGTCGTGAACTGGTTCAACGCATGATGATTCGCCTGCAACAGCTTACGCCGACTCATCTGGAGCAAATGCAACAGACCGCCGACGCCAAGGTCAGAGCTGACGCCGCGGCACTGGAAGCAGCGCAGAAGGCTGAAGCGGAAACGCCGCGTCAGTCGCCTGTCGAAATCCCGCAGCAATAAGACTTACGGGGCGCTCAGGCGCCCCGTTTGCCCTCGCCTATGAAACTCGCCCCCGCCCAACTCGCCAAACACCTGCAAGGTACGCTCGCGCCGGTCTACATCATCAGTGGCGACGATCCACTGCTGTGTCAGGAAGCCGCCGACGCCATTCGCGCAGCCGCCCGTCAACAGGGCTTCGATGAACGTCAGGTGTTCGCCGCCGAAGCCAGTTTCGACTGGGGAACGCTGCTGCAAGCCGGCGCAAGCATGTCGTTGTTCGCTGAAAAACGCCTGCTGGAACTGCGTCTGCCATCCGGCAAACCCGGTGACAAAGGCGCAGCCGCCTTCATCGAGTACTGCTCGCGACCGGCCGAAGACACCGTGTTGCTGATCAGCCTGCCGAAGCTCGACGGCAGCGCGCAGAAAACCAAGTGGGGCAAGGCGCTGGTCGAAGGTCAGCACACTCAGTTCGTGCAAATCTGGCCGGTGGACGCCAGCCAGCTGCCGGGCTGGATCCGGCAGCGCTTGTCTCAGGCCGGCCTGTCCGCCAGCCAGGACGCCGTGGAACTGATCGCCGCGCGAGTCGAGGGCAACTTGCTGGCGGCCGCGCAAGAGATCGAAAAGCTCAAGCTGATGGCCGAAGGCGGGCAGATCACCGTCGAAACCGTGCAAGCCGCGGTGGCCGACAGTGCGCGCTTCGATGTCTTCGGCCTGACCGACGCGATTCTCAACGGCGAAGCCGCTCATGCCCTGCGCATGCTCGAAGGGCTGCGCGGTGAAGGCGTCGAGCCGCCGGTGATTCTCTGGGCGCTGGCCCGGGAACTGCGCTTGCTGGCCAACCTCTCGCTGCAATACAGCCAGGGCGTGCCGCTGGACAAAGCCTTCAGCTCTGCCCGACCGCCGGTCTGGGACAAACGCAAACCGCTGATGAGCAAAGCCTTGCAACGTTACTCGGCGCAACGCTGGGCACAGTTGTTGTTGGAAGCGCAGCGCATCGACGCACAGATCAAAGGTCAGGCGGCGGGTTCGCCATGGATGAGTTTGAGTCGGCTGTCGTTGTTGATGGCTGGGCAGCGGCTGACATTGCCTGCCGAATAAGGCGTTCGACCGCATCACGGCCTATTCCCTGTAGGAGCGAGCTTGCTCGCGAAGAACTCAAGGGCACCACTGGCTTTCAGGATGCCCGCGTCATCGTTGACGTTCTTCGCGAGCAAGCTCGCTCCTACAGCGAAGGCATCCGAAAGGTCCTACGCAATGTGGGGTCTAGACAGAACCCCAACTTCAGCAGATTATTTCCCCCCGCAAAACCCCACTCAATCGAGAGATCTGATCATGAGCAAAAAGCCATCTAAACATGGCCCCAACAAGGCCAAATCCATCATCGCCCAGCCACTGTTCCGCAGCCGTCAGGAACGAGCCGGCAAGGGCAAAGGCAGCTACCGCCGCGAAGCCTTCCAGTCTGACAACTGGGAGGCTTCTTACTTTCTGGCGGCCTGAAAGGCAAGCCATCGCTCAACATGTTAAGGTCTGCACCTGATCCGTATTCCCTGGACCCGTGCATGCCCCTTTGTATTTCCCGTCGTTGGCATTTTCGCCAATTGATTGCTGCCTCCAGCCTCGTTCTGCTTGTCGCCTGCGCGGAAAAACCGACCGCCGCCGACGCCCAACCGCTTCAGACCCTTCCCGTCGCGACAGCCCCAGCGGTGATCCCGCCCGTGGTGCAGACCGGTGAAAATCTCGACATCCAGCCGACCCAGACCTTCGCCGAATGGCAGGCGGGTTTCCGCAAGGATGCGCTGGCCGCCGGCATCCGCGCCGACCTGTTCGACCGCGCCTTCGCCAATGTCAGCCTGGACACCAGTGTGATCCGTGCCGACCGCAGCCAACCGGAATTTTCCCGCCCGGTGTGGGAATACCTCGATGGTGCCCTGTCGCCGCTGCGCGTGCGCAAAGGTCAGGCACTGGTCAGCCAGTACGCCGACATCCTGCAAAGCATCGAACAACGCTACGGCGTCGATCGTCAGGCACTGGTCGCGGTGTGGGGCATGGAAAGTAACTTCGGCCAGTTTCAGGGCAGCAAGTCGGTGATCAACTCCCTGGCGACCCTGGCCTACGAAGGCCGGCGCCCTGGTTTCGCCCACGCGCAATTGATCGCGGCCCTGCAGATCCTGCAACAGGGCGACATCGCGCCGGAGAAAATGCTCGGCTCCTGGGCCGGCGCCATGGGCCAGACCCAGTTCATCCCGACCACCTACAACACCCACGCCGTGGACTTTGATGGCGACGGCCGTCGCGACATCTGGGGCAGCTCTGCCGACGCCCTGGCGTCGACCGCGCACTACCTGCAAAGCTCTGGCTGGCAGAAAGGCCAGCCATGGGGCTTTGAAGTGCAGCTGCCGGGCAGCTTCAACTACGTGCTGGCCGATGGCTCGATTCGCAAGAGCGTCGCCGAATGGCAGCAATTGGGCGTCACGCTGCCTAACGGCGGCCAGGTTCCGGCCGGTTCGGAACACCTGTCGGCGGCCCTGCTCCTGCCGGCGGGCTATCGTGGCCCGGCATTCCTGGTGCTCGACAACTTCCGTGCGATCCTCAAGTACAACAACTCGTCGTCCTATGCGCTGGCCGTCAGCTTGTTGGCTGGGCGCTTCAACGGCGCGGGTTTCATCAATGGCACCTGGCCCAAGGATGATTTGCCGCTGAGCCGTACCGAACGGATCGAGCTGCAAAACCTGCTGAGCGCGCAGAAATACGAAGCGGGAACCGCCGACGGCATCATCGGCGCCAATACCCGCAAAGCGATCCGCAGCGCCCAGCAGTCGTTTGGCTGGCCGGCGGACGGGTACCCGACGCACAAGTTGCTCGAAGGCCTGCGTAACCGATAGATAGCCGTATGGCGAATGCCGCCTTCGCGAGCAAGCCCGCTCCCACAGGTTATTCGCTAACCCTGTGGGAGCGGGCTTGCTCGCGAATACGGACTACCTGGCGACGAAACTCTATCGCTTGACGACTACATCCTGCTCCAACACCAATTCCTTATTGCCCGCATCCAACCGGACCAATGCCCCCATGGGCAGCGTCAGGTTCGGATCGCAATGCCCGCTACGCCACCCCGACAACACCGGAATCCGCAACGGCTCGAACGTCTGCTTGAGCAACCGCTCCAGCGCAATCGAATCGACCCCCGCCACATCGCCCACCAGAACCCCGCGCAACTTGCCCAGCGTGCCGGCCAGACGCAGATGAGTCAGCAATCGGTCGATGCGGTACAACGGCTCGTTGATGTCCTCGATAAGCAGGATGACGCCCTCGGCCTCGATTTCATAAGGCGTACCCATGGTCGCGGCAATCATCGACAGATTACCGCCCAGCAAGCGCCCATGAGCGATGCCTGGCTCGATTGTGGTCAACGGGTAAGCCACCGGGTGCGTCAACACACTGCCCGCCTTCACCTGCCCCCTGAGCATGTTGAAAAACGAGGACTCGGTAGGCTTTTGCTTGTCCCCCAACAAATCAGCGTTGAGCAGCGGGCCATGAAAAGTCACGAACCCGGCATAACGGCTGATCGCCAGGTGCAGCGCCGTGATATCGCTGTAGCCGATGAACGGCTTGGCGTTGTTCTGCAATAGTTCGAAATCAATGCGATCGAGTAAACGCGGCGTGCCGTAACCACCGCGCAGGCAAATGATCGCATCGACCTCGCTGTCCGCGAACGCGGCGTGCAGGTCATTGAGCCGCACATCGTCGCTGCCGGCCAGGTATCCGTCCTGCTCATACACACCAGGGAAAATCCGCAACGCATAACCGCGCGCGCGCATCCAGTTGATGGCCTTATCGGTGTCCAGTGCAGCGGGGCCTGCGGGCGCAATGACGCCGATCAGCCCTTGCGAGGGCAAGGCCGGAACGGGTTTGTGGGGAAAAAGAGTGTGGGTCGGTCGAACGGTCATCCATGAATCTCCCTGCGCGAAAGCTTCTGCACACAGTAGTCAGGAACGGGAATAAACAGAAGAGGGACAGTCGCCCCACAGCGTGCAGGAAAAGACTGTAGTTGCCGTAGGCACGGCAAAAAAATGCCCGCAAGGCTGAAAAGCCTTGCGGGCGTTTTGTTACAACGACGAGATCAGTTCAGCTTTAACCAGCTTCGCCTGCTCATCGGCGTGGTACGAGGAACGTACCAGCGGACCGGAAGCGACGTTCTTGAAGCCCATCTTGTAACCTTCCTCGGCGAACCAGGCGAAGGTGTCCGGGTGCACGAAACGCTGCACCGGCAAGTGGCTGCGGGACGGTTGCAGGTACTGGCCGAGGGTCAGCATGTCGATGTCGTGTTCGCGCATGCGCTTCATGACTTCGATGACTTCTTCATCGGTCTCGCCCAGACCCAGCATCAGGCCGGACTTGGTCGGAATGTGCGGCATCATCTGCTTGAAGCGTTGCAGCAAGGTCAGCGACCACTGGTAGTCCGAACCCGGACGCGCAGCCTTGTACAGGCGTGGCACGGTTTCCAGGTTGTGGTTGAACACATCCGGTGGCTCGGCGGCGGTGATTTCCAGCGCCACGTCCATGCGCCCACGGTAATCCGGGACCAGGGTTTCGAGCTGCACGTTCGGCGACAGCTTGCGGATTTCGCGGATGCAGTCGGCAAAGTGCTGGGCACCGCCGTCACGCAGGTCATCGCGGTCAACCGAAGTGATCACTACGTATTTCAGTTTCAGGTCGGCGATGGCAATGGCCAGGCTTTCCGGCTCATTCACGTCCAGTGGTTTCGGACGGCCGTGGCCAACGTCGCAGAACGGGCAGCGACGGGTGCAGATGTCGCCCATGATCATGAAGGTAGCGGTGCCGCCGGAGAAGCACTCGCCCAGGTTCGGGCAGGACGCTTCTTCGCACACGCTGTGCAGCTTGTGTTTGCGCAGCAACGCCTTGATGCGGTCGACTTCCGGGGAAACCGGGATGCGCACGCGGATCCAGTCAGGTTTCTTCGGCAGTTCGGTGGTAGGAATGATCTTTACCGGGATGCGTGCAACCTTCTCGGCGCCGCGCAGCTTGACGCCGGCTTCAACCTTGGCACGCGGGGCCGGACGCTCGGTGACATCCAGCGTCGGGATCATGGTTTGCACTGCATCAGTAGTCATATCAGTCGATTCCGCCCGTTAGGGTCGTCTGCTCAGCATAGTCGAGGTGTTTGACGAGCTGCGCGCGCAGCCGGGCACTTACCTCGGCAAATTCAATCGATCCTGCGTGATCGCTCAGCTGGGTCATCGCCAGCCCGGCGTAGCCGCAGGGATTAATCCGTCGAAACGGTTCCAGGTTCATGTCCACGTTCAGGGCCAGGCCATGAAAGGAACAACCGTGGCGGATCCGCAGACCCAGGGAAGCGATTTTCGCCCCATCGACGTAGACACCCGGTGCATCCGGCTTGGCCGCAGCCGTCACGCCGTAGCTGGCCAGCAGCTCGATCAGGCAGAACTCCATGCGGGTGACCAGGTCACGCACGCCAAAACCCAGCTTGCGCACATCGAGCAACAGATAGGCGACCAACTGGCCGGGACCGTGATAAGTCACCTGACCACCGCGATCGACCTGCACCACCGGAATATCCCCCGGCAGCAACAAGTGCTCGGCCTTGCCGGCCTGGCCCTGGGTGAACACCGGCGGGTGCTCAACCAGCCAGATCTCGTCCGCGGCATCGCTGCCGCGTTCGTTGGTGAAGCGTTGCATGGCATGCCAGACCGGCTCGTACGCCATCTGGCCGAGCTCGCGAAAGCCCAGCGTGCCAGACATCACAGCACCATGTGCACGAAGCCGGTAGCCCGCAGTTCGCTGTTGATGTTGTACAGCTGGTCCTGGTCGGTGGCGACGATGTGCAATTGAATCGTGGTGTATTTGCCGTTGGTGCTTTGGCGCTCATCCACACGGTCATGGTTGATCGTCGCGTGTTTCTTGACGATCTCGATGATCCTGTCTTTGTTGCCAACACCGGTATCGCTGATCACCTTAACCGGGTAATCAACGTTGGGGAATTCGATCTTGGGCGCCTTTACTTCAGTATCGGTCATGGCGTAACGGCCTCGTAAGCGTAAGCCGTGGCGACGGGCATGACCCCACGCCGGATGAGCGCGGGACCATGCAGGTGCACACTAATTCAGTTGAACAAGCCGTAGAAGAATAGACGGATGCTATCCCACATGCGACGGAAGATACCACCCTCTTCGACGCCATCCAGAGCGATCAGGTCAGCGCTGTGCACCACCTTGTCGTCCAGTTTGACTTCGACTTTACCGATCACGTCGCCCTTGGCGATTGGCGCAACCAGTTGCGGGTTCATGGTCATGCTGGCAGCGAGCTTTTTCAGCTGGCCTTTTGGCAGGGTCATGGTCAGGTCTTCAGCCAGGCCGGCCTTGACTTGATTGGTGGAGCCTTTCCAGACAGGGGCCTGAGCCAGCTCGGCGCCTTTCTGATAGAAGGTCTGGGTTTCGAAGAAACGGAAACCGTAGGTCAGCAGCTTCTGGGTTTCCGACGCACGTGCCACTTCGCTGTTGGTGCCGAACACCACGGCGATCAGGCGCATGCCATCACGTACGGCCGAAGACACCATGCAGTAGCCGGCTTCATCGGTGTGGCCGGTTTTCAGACCGTCGACAGTCTTGTCGCGCCACAGCAGCAGGTTACGGTTAGGTTGCTTGATGCCGTTCCAGAAGAACTCTTTCTGCGAGTAGATCGCGTAGTGAGCCGGGTCTTCGTGGATGATCGCGCGAGCCAGCACAGCCATGTCGTGAGCCGACGAGTAGTGCTCAGGGTTCGGCAGACCGGTCGGGTTCATGAAGTGGCTATTGGTCATGCCCAGGTCGGCCACGGTTTTGTTCATCATGTCGGCGAACGCGTCTTCGCTGCCGGCGATGTGCTCGGAGAGCGCAACACTGGCGTCGTTACCCGACTGAATGATGATACCGTGCAGCAGGTCGCTGACGGTCACTTGCGAACCGACCTTGATGAACATCCGCGAACCGCCAGTGCGCCAGGCGTTTTCGCTGACGGTCACCGGGTCGTTTTCGCCGATCTGGCCGCGACGGATTTCCAGGGTCGCGATGTACGCGGTCATCAGCTTGGTCAGGCTGGCAGGAGGCAGACGCTGGTCACCGTTGTTCTCGACCAGCACGTTGCCGCTGCTGGCATCCATGAGCACATAGGCTTTGGCGGCCAGTTGTGGCGGCGACGGCATCATCTCGACCGCGAAAGCGGCAGGCGAGAGGAGCAGCGGGACTAGAAGGCACAGGCGTTTGGCAAAGGTGGTGATGTTCATCCGTCTCTCGAAATCGCTAATGGAAACTGCCCGAAGGCAAAACTAATCAGACAGCCTTCTAACGAGCTGTCGCGTGTTCAGTCGTTCACTCAGTACCCTTGCCGGGCTTTTGTTCTTCAACGAGCCAACAACCAGGTCCACCCCTCAAAACCGCAAGTGAACCGTCAATCAAGTACTACGTATTACTCGGCGGTGACCACGCTCGGCGAACCGAGATTGGCCAGGCGCACGCTGTTCTGCACTTGCTGGATTTCACCCGGCGAGCCGATCGGCCCCAGGCGCACCCGATGCAGTGTCTGTTGATTACGCACGATCGAGCTGATGAACACCGGAGCGCTCACCATCCCGCTGAGCTTCGATCTCAGGAGTTCTGCAGCGTCCGGGTTGGCGAACGCGCCCACCTGCAGATACTGGCCAGAGGCTGGTACAGAAGCGTTTTTTTTTGCATCGATCTGCACGGGTACAACGGCCGCGGCGTGTTGCTGCGGCGGAGGCGTCCATTGCTCGACCGTGCCGGCAGAAGCGGTAATCGTCGGCGCGGCATTTTGCGCTACTTGTGGCTCGTTGAGCATCAAAGGCGCCGGACGGCCTTTGGCCGCCCACCATTGCTGCGGGTCGATGCCTTCGACCTTGACCCGTGCGGTGCCGGTTTCGGCGTAGCCGAGTTTCTTCGCGGCAGCGTAGGACAAGTCGATGATGCGATCCGAGTAAAACGGCCCGCGATCGTTGACCCGCAAAATCACTGACTTGTTGTTGTCGAGGTTGGTCACCCGAACGTAACTCGGCAGTGGCAAGGTCTTGTGAGCGGCGCTCATGCCATACAGGTCGTAAACCTCGCCATTGGCGGTGTTCTGGCCGTGGAACTTGGTGCCGTACCAGGACGCCGTGCCCGAGGCGACGTAGGTCTTGGATTCTTGCAGCGGGAAGTAAGTCTTGCCCAGCACGGTGTACGGGTTGGCCTTGTAAGGCCCGGTGTGCAGGGTCGGCGTGGCATCCGGGATGCGCGATACGTCGACGTCCCACCACGGTGCGCCATCTTTGTGGGCGCGGTTGATGTCCAGCCCCGGCGTCGAGCGCACGGCGGTGGATGATTTCTGCGACGGTGCGCGGCTGGTCGAACAACTGGCGACCAGCACTGCCAACGCGGCGAATGCCATCAGCTTCAGGGGTTTATTCATAGGCAATGCCCGCATTACTTGACGCCCCGTGCTTGGACCAGCTGTTCAGACAGTTGATGTACTGCCATGGCGTACATCACGCTGCGGTTATAACGCGTGATTGCGTAAAAATTCGTCAGGCCCATCCAGTATTCAGGGCCATTGTCACCTTCCAGGCGGAATGCCGTGACCGGCATATCATCGCGCAGCGCATCATGACTTGACCACCCTAGAGCCCGCAACTCCCCGACGGTTTTAGTCGGTTCGATGCCGGTGGTCAAACCTTCGTCGACTTGATCGCCACGCACATCGGCGCGGCTGACCACCGGTTCGCCGGCCACCCAGCCGTGACGCTTGAAATAACTGGCGACGCTGCCGATGGCATCGTCCGGATTGGTCCAGATATTAATGTGGCCGTCACCGTCGAAATCCACCGCATAGGCGCGAAAGCTGCTCGGCATGAACTGCGGCAAGCCCATCGCCCCGGCGTAGGAGCCTTTTAGGGTCAATGGATCGACCTGCTCTTCCCGGGCCAGCAACAGGAATTCACGCAATTCCTTGCGGAAGAATTCGGCACGGGGAGGATAGTCGAAACCCAGGGTCGACAAGGCGTCGATTACCCGGTAATTGCCGGTATTTCGACCGAAAAACGTCTCAACGCCGATGATCGAGACAATCACCTGGGCCGGTACGCCATATTCCTGCTCGGCACGGGCGAGTACCGCCTCGTGCTGCCGCCAGAAATCCACGCCGCGTGCGATGCGCGCGTCGGTGATGAACATCGGGCGATATTCTTTCCACTGCTTGACCCGCTCGGCGGGCTTGGAGATCGCGTCCAGAATCGACTGCTTGCGCTCGGCTTCGCGGAACACGCCCATCAGCTGTTCACCGGCAAAACCGTAGTCGCGGGTCATTTCACCGACGAAGCCGGCCACCTGGGGTGAGCCTTCGTAATCGCCGGCCAACGCGTCCTGCGCTGTGCCAAGGATGCTTACCAGGCCGACCCATGGCGCGTATCGAGTCGCCCAGCCACGCATTACTTGCATTGAAATCTTCACCTTATTCAAACCTGTGCGATCCACTTGCGATGGGTATGGATCGACATCAAAACCCCAAACGCTGACAGCAGCGTTACCAGCGAAGTTCCTCCGTAGCTAATGAACGGCAACGGCACCCCTACAACCGGCAACAGGCCACTGACCATACCGATGTTGACGAAAACGTAAACAAAAAACGTCATGGTCAGGGCGCCCGCGAGCAGTTTGCCGAACAATGTCTGGGCCTGGGCGGTAATCACCAGCCCGCGACCGATCAACAGCAGGTAAATCAGCAGCAGTGCGCAGATGCCCACCAGGCCGAACTCTTCACCCATCACCGCAATAATGAAGTCGGTGTGGCTTTCCGGCAGGAAGTCCAGGTGCGATTGCGTGCCCAGCAGCCAACCCTTGCCGAACACGCCGCCGGAACCGATGGCGGCTTTTGACTGAATGATGTTCCAGCCGGTGCCCAGCGGATCGCTTTCCGGGTCGAGGAACGTCAGGATTCGTTGCTTCTGGTAGTCGTGCATGATGAAAAACCACATCCCCACGGCCACCGGCACAGCGGCGGCCAGCACGCTGATGATCCAGCGCCAGCGCAGCCCGCCCATGAACAAAACAAATGCGCCACCCGCCAGGATCAGCAGCGAAGTGCCGAGGTCGGGCTGACGCACGATCAGAATGAACGGCAAACCGATCAGGAACAGACTGACGCCCACATGCTTGAGCTGCGGCGGCAAGGTGCGCTTGGACAAGTACCAGGCGATGGTTGCCGGCATCAGGATCTTCATGAACTCCGAAGGCTGGAAGCGGATCACCCCCGGAATGTTGATCCAGCGCGTGGCGCCCATGGCGTTGTGACCCATGACGTCCACCACCACCAGCAACAGCACGCCGACGACATAAGCGACCGGCACCCAACGGGCCATGAAGCGCGGCTCGAACTGGGCGATGACGATCATCGACACCAGGCCGATGCCGAAGGAAGTGGCTTGCTTGGCCAGCAGGTCCCAGCTCTTGCCGCTGGCCGAATACAGCACGAACAGGCTGCCGGCGGCGAGGGTCAGCAGCAGGATCAGCAGCGGTCCGTCGATGTGCATGCGTTGCAACAGCGTCGCACGGCGACGCATCACATCCTCGCTGGAGAGGATGCGATCGAAATTACTCTTCACGGGCCGTAGCCTCCGCACTGATAGGGCTGGCGTATTCGGCTTTCAGTCGGCCGTCCTGGTCGAGGAGCCAGGCGTCCATGACTTGACGCACCACAGGCGCGGCGACGCCGGAACCGGACTCGCCGTTCTCGACCATCACCGACACCACGATTTTCGGGTCGTCGGCCGGCGCGAAGCCGACAAACAAGGCGTGGTCGCGATGACGTTCCTGAACCTTCGAGCGGTCGTACTTCTCGCCCTGCTTGATCGCGACCACCTGGGCGGTACCACTTTTGCCGGCGATCCGGTATTGCGCGCCGATCGAAGCCTTGCGCGCCGTACCGCGCGCACCGTGCATCACTTGCTGCATGCCGTGGTTGACCCGGGTCCAGTCGGACGGATCGCGCAGGATGATATCCGGCATCGGATTGTCATCCTTCGGCCGCTCACCTTCGACGGTCTTGGCCAGGTGCGGACGGTTCCACACGCCTTTGTTGGCCACCAGCGCCGTGGCCTGGGCCAGTTGCAGCGGCGTGGATTGCATGTAGCCCTGACCGATCCCGAGAATCAGCGTTTCACCCGGGAACCAGGCCTGACGCCGGGTCGCACGCTTCCACTCACGGGACGGCATCAGCCCCGGCGACTCTTCGAACATGTCCAGCGAGACCTTTTGGCCGATGCCGAACTTGCCCATGTAGGCCGACAAGCGATCAATCCCCAGCTTGTGGGCCAGATCATAGAAGTAGGTGTCGTTGGACCGCATGATCGCCGTGTCCAGATCGACGTAGCCGTCACCGGTACGGTTCCAGTTGCGATACTTGTGATCGTAATTGGGCAGCATGTAGTAGCCGGGGTCGAAGACCCGGGTCGACGCGGTGACAACGCCCGAGTCCAGGCCTGCAATGGCCACCGCTGGCTTGATGGTCGAACCCGGTGGGTAAAGACCACGCAGCACGCGGTTGAACAACGGCCGGTCGATGGAATCACGCAGTTCGGAATAAGCCTTGAAGCTGATACCGGTCACAAACAGGTTCGGGTCGAAACTCGGCTGACTGACCATTGCCAGCACTTCACCGGTTTTCGGGTCCAGCGCGACCACCGCACCACGGCGACCGCCGAGTGCCGCTTCGGCCGCTTCCTGCAACTTGATGTCCAGGCTCAGGACGATGTCCTTGCCGGGAATCGGATCGGTACGCTTGAGCACCCGCAGAACGCGGCCTCGTGCGTTGGTTTCGACTTCTTCGTAACCCACCTGGCCATGCAGCTCGGGCTCGTAGAAACGCTCGATGCCGGTCTTGCCGATGTGGTGGGTGCCGCTGTAATTGACCGGATCGAGAGACTTCAGCTCTTTCTCGTTGATCCGCCCCATGTAACCCACCGAGTGCGCAAAGTGCGCGCCCTGCGGGTAATGCCGCACCAGCTGCGCAACCACTTCCACACCCGGGAGGCGGAACTGGTTCACGGCGATGCGGGCGATCTGCTCTTCGGTCAGCTCGAACAGGATCGGCACCGGCTCGAATGGCCGACGCCCCTGGCGCATGCGTTTCTCGAAGATCACCCGATCCTCGGGCGTCAGTTCCAGCACTTCGACGATCACGTCGAGCACTTGCTGCCAGTCGCCGGAACGCTCGCGGGTCATGCTCAGGCTGAAGCTGGGCCGGTTGTCAGCCACCACCACGCCATTGCGGTCGAAGATCAATCCGCGGGTCGGCGGAATCGGCTGCACATGGACGCGGTTGTTTTCCGACAGGGTCGAGTGGTACTCGTACTGGATCACCTGGAGGAAATACAGGCGAGCGATCAGCACGCCAATCAGCACCACCACTGCAATAGCCCCGAACACGACGCGGCCACGCACCAGACGGGCGTCTTTTTCGTGGTCCTTGATGCGGATCGGCTGGGACATGAGGCAGAACTACTTGTGGTAAGGGTGACCGGACAGAACTGTCCAGGCACGGTACAGCTGTTCGCCGATCAGAATCCGCACCAGCGGGTGCGGCAACGTCAACGGTGACAACGACCAGCGCTGATCGGCCCGCGCACAAACTTCCGGCGCCAGCCCTTCGGGGCCGCCGACCATGAAATTCACCGTGCGCGAGTCCAGCCGCCAGCGATCGAGCTCGACCGCCAACTGCTCGGTGCTCCAGGGCTTGCCGTGGACTTCGAGGGTGACAACGCGCTCGTTCGGCCCGACCTTGGCCAGCATGGCTTCGCCTTCCTGACGGATGAAGCGTGCCACGTCGGCGTTCTTGCCACGGGTGTTGAGCGGTATTTCCACCAGTTCCAGCGCCAGCTCGGACGGAAGACGCTTGGCATATTCATGCCAGCCTTCTTCCACCCACTTGGGCATGCGTGAACCGACGGCGATCAGTCGCAGTCGCACAGCAATCCCTTACAGCTGGTCTTTGTTGAGCTTGGTGAAATGCTCGTGGGTGTTTTCCGGGCTGTGATGCGCAGCGCTGGCCGAACGGCTCTGCTCTGCACCGGCCCACAGGCGCTCCAGGTCGTAGAACTGGCGAGCCGAGGCGGTCATCATGTGCACGATGACGTCGTCCATATCCAGCAGGACCCAGTCGCTGTCGCCCTTGCCTTCTTCACCCAAAGGCTTGACGCCCTGGGCTTTGACGGCCTCGCGGACCTTGTCCAGCATGGCGCCGATCTGGCGGTTGGACGTACCGGTAGCGATGATCATGAAGTCAGTGATGCTCTGCTTTTCACGAACGTCGATGACCTGGATGTCCTGGGCCTTCACGTCTTCCAGGGCTGCCACGGCAACCTTGACCAGCGCTTCGCCAGCCAGCTCAGGGCCGGTTGGAGCTTCTACTGGCAGCGGGGCGCTCTTGAATGTGCCTTTGCGCTTTACTTTAGCTACGTCTTTGTCAGTCATATAAAACTCGTTTTGCTCGTATGTTCGGGCGCTTCGCTACACGCATTCACGTGCCTTGAAGCGCACCCTTTTTCAGTTCGACGCACGGTAAAGTCCGTGCGCATCGATGTAGGCCAGGACCGCGTCGGGCACCAGGAAACGTACCGACTTACCGCTGGCCAGCAGTTGACGGATCTGGGTGGCGGATACCGCGAGCGGCGTCTGCCAGACGAATGCAATCTGTCCGCTCGGCCCTTTAAGGGCCAGCGGGTCGCTCACCGAGCGCGCTGCCAGCAGGTTGCGCAAGGCATCCGGCGGTTCGCTGTCGGCATCCGGGCGTTGCAGCACCAGGATGTGGCAATGCTGGAGCAACTCTTCCCAGCGATGCCAAGTGGGCAGGCCGCAAAATGCGTCCCAGCCCAAAAGTAGAAAAACCTGGTCTTCAGCGGCCAGTTCGGCGCGCATCAGTTCCAGGGTGTCGATGGTGTAGGACGGCTTGTCCCGCTGCAATTCGCGGGCGTCCACCACCAACGGCGCCACACCGGCCACCGCGCACTCGACCATCGCCAGACGGTCCTTCGCCGACACCTGCGGCGTACCGCGATGAGGCGGCCTTGCACTCGGTGTCAAACGTAACTCGTCGAGCCCCAGCGCTTCGGCGACTTCCAGCGCACCGCGCAAATGGCCGATGTGCACCGGGTCGAACGTCCCGCCCAGCATGCCGATACGTCGAGGCGCAGGTTCGCTGGTGGTTACCGGGGCCGACGGATCAAGGTCGCCCAAGTCAGACCGACGCCTGGCCGCGCAACTGGCCATCACCGACCACGATGTACTTCTCGCAGGTCAGACCTTCGAGACCCACCGGGCCGCGGGCGTGCAGCTTATCAGTAGAAATGCCAATCTCGGCACCCAATCCGTATTCGAAGCCATCAGCGAAGCAGGTCGGGGTGTTGATCATCACCGACGACGAATCGACTTCCGCGACGAAACGCCGGGTGTCCGCTAGGTTTTCGCTGACGATCGAATCGGTGTGATGGGAGCCGTACTTATTAATGTGCTCGATGGCCTGGTCCAGCCCGTCGACCACGCGGATCGAGAGGATCGGCGCCAGGTATTCGGTGTGCCAGTCTTCTTCTGTGGCCACTGCGGCATCGATGATCGCCCGAGTGCGCTCGCACCCCCGCAGTTCAACGCCTTTCTCGCGGAACTGGGCAGCCATCGATGGCAGGAAATCTTTGGCAACGGTTTGATCCACCAACAACGTCTCCATCGCACCGCAAATGCCATAACGGTAAGTCTTGGCATTGAAGGCAATACGCTGGGCCTTCGGCAGATCGGCGTGGGCACTGACGTAAACGTGGCAGATACCGTCCAGATGCTTGATCACCGGCACACGCGCATCACGGCTGACGCGCTCGATCAGGCCACGGCCGCCACGGGGCACGATGACGTCGACGTATTCAGGCATGGTGATCAGCGCGCCAACGGCGGCACGGTCGGTGGTTTCGACCACTTGCACCACGGCGGCCGGCAGATCGGCTTCGGCCAGGCCGCGCTGGATGCAGGCGGCGATGGCACGGTTGGAATGAATCGCTTCGGAACCGCCGCGCAGGATGGTCGCGTTGCCGGACTTCAGGCACAGGCTGGCGGCGTCGATGGTCACGTTGGGCCGGGATTCGTAAATGATCCCGATTACGCCCAGCGGCACACGCATCTTGCCGACCTGAATCCCCGACGGACGGAAGCTCATGTCGCGAATGGCGCCGACCGGGTCCGGCAACGCTGCAACCTGGCGCAAACCGACGATCATGCCGTCGATACGCTCCGGGGTCAGCGCCAGACGTTCCAGCAGCGCAGGTTCCAGGCCATTGGCTCGACCAGCCGCCAGATCCAGCTCATTGGCGGCCGTCAGCTCGGCACGCGCGGCATCCAGCGCATTGGCAGCCGCCTGCAAGGCGCGGTTTTTCTGCGCGGTGCTGGCACGGCCGATGATGCGCGACGCTTCACGGGCGGCGCGACCCAGGCGGGTCATGTAGTCGAGAACGGACTCAGTCATTGTCTGCTGTGATCTTGGCAAAGATGAAAGCGGCAGATTATAGCTGTCGCGTCCCCTGACTAACAGCGGTGACGGGCGGATGGTCGAAATGGAGGGCAATTTGCCGACGTTCAGCCGTGATTAAGCTGCAAATTGTTATCATCACGACTCAATCAGCTTTGATAAATGCCGCTCATCATGTCCAACCTGACTGTTCGTGCGACCGATGCGAGCCTGCCCACCGGGCTCCCGGACGCATTTTTCGACCGGGATGCGCAAACGCTGGCCCGGGATTTACTTGGCAAAGTCATCCGGCATCGGGTCGGTGAACTGTGGCTCAGCGCCCGGATCATCGAGACCGAAGCCTATTACTTCGAAGAAAAAGGCAGCCATGCCTCTCTCGGCTACACAGAAAAGCGTAAGGCTTTGTTTCTGGATGGCGGCCACATCTATATGTATTACGCCCGGGGCGGCGACTCCCTGAATTTCAGCGCTCAAGGTCCGGGCAATGCGGTTTTGATCAAATCCGCTTATCCGTGGGTCGATGAGTTGAGCGGCCCGGCTAGCCTGGCGCAGATGCTGCTGAACAATCCCGACGCCCAGGGACGCCCTCGCCCGTCGCAAAAACTCTGTGCCGGGCAAACGCTGTTGTGCAAGGCGCTGGGTTTGAAGGTGCCGGTCTGGGACGCCAAGCGTTTTGATCATGAAGTGCTGCTGGTGGAGGATGTCGGCCCGGCACCGGGCCACATTATTCAAACCACACGCCTGGGTATTCCCCATGGGCGCGATGAGCATCTGATGTACCGCTTCGTCGACGCGGCTTACGCGCCGTATTGCACGCGGAACCCGCTGCGACGGGGGCAGGTCGAAGGTCGCGATTATTTTTTGCTGACCTGAATAATTGTGCCCCCCCTGTAGGAGCGAGACCGGCTTGCCGGCGATGGTCTCCAGAACGCTGCGTTTATCCAGACGGCACGCGTTATCGTTAACGACCATCGCGAGCAAGCTTGCTCCTACAGGGAGGGCCGCGGTGTTTTGAAGATTGATTATTCAATGGAGTTGTTTTTATGGGCCCATGGCTCGATAGCGTGACCGGATGGCTGACGGTCAACCCGCAATGGCTGGCTGCGGCGGTGTTCATCGTGGCCTTCGTGGAATGCCTGGCGATTGCCGGACTGATCGTACCCGGCACGGTGTTGCTGTTTGCCGTCGCCGTGCTGGCCGGCAGCGGTGCACTGTCGTTGAGCGAAACCTTGCTGCTGGGATTCGCCGCCGGCGTGCTGGGCGATATCGTTTCCTACTTTGTTGGGCGACATTTCCATCAGAACATCCGGCGCCTGCCCGGTCTGCGCCATCACCCGGAGTGGATCGCCGGTGCCGAGGCTTACTTCCAGCGCTATGGCATCGCCAGCCTGTTGGTCGGACGATTCATCGGGCCACTAAGGCCGATGCTGCCGATGGTCGCCGGGATGTTTGACATGCCGTTCCCGCGCTTCGTCGCCGTCAGCCTGCTGGCCACTGCCGGCTGGAGTGTTGCCTACCTGCTGCCCGGCTGGGCCACGGGCGCGGCGATTCGCTTGCCATTACCGGAAGGTTTCTGGCCTGAGGCCGGGATCGTCGCCGGCAGCATCGCCGTGATGGTCGGCCTGAGCGCAACCAGCAGCCTGCGCCGTCATCGCAAGGCCACGATACTGATCGCCAGCATGAGCTTGTTGATTCTGGCCGGATTGTTTATCGGCTACCCGCACCTCACCGCTCTCGACCAGGGCTTGATGACACTGGTGCAGGAACACCGCAGCCCGATGCTCGATGAAGTCGCCGTGACTTTCACGCTGATCGGCGAGTTCCGCAACATGCTGCTGTTCAGCGCCCTGCTGACCGTTTTGCTGCTGCTGACCCGGCAATGGCGACAGGCGATTTTCGCCGGCAGCACGCTGCTCGTCACCGCACTCGGCAATACACTCACCAAACACTTTTTCGCCCGGTTGCGTCCGGAAGTCCTGAGCGACCCGCTTACCAGCTACAGCATGCCCAGCGGCCATGCCTCGGGCTCTTTCGCGCTTTTTCTGACGCTCGCCGTGCTGGCCGGTCGCGGACAACCGCCAAGGATGCGCCTGACCTGGTTGCTGCTGGGTTGCCTGCCGGCGCTGGCGATTGCCTTGTCACGCGTGTACCTGGGCGCGCACTGGCCAACGGATGTGCTGGCCGGCGCCATGCTGGCGGCGTGCGTGTGTGCGGCGAGCCTGGGGTTGAGTCAGCGCCAGACACCGCTCAACGCCATGCCACCCAAAGTCTGGTGGCTGGTGTTGCCGGCAATGGCGGTGTTATTCGGCTTCTTTGCGTTGCGGCATTTGCCGCACGCGATGTTGCGGTATGCCTATTGATCGAACACAAAAAGCCCGAGCATTGCTCGGGCTTTTTTATCCAGCGAAATTGTTCAAGTACGTCGAGCTTCGCGTTTTTCGATCAGTGCATCCGCGGCATCGACGGCAGCCTGAGCAGCGACTTCATAGTTGAATCGCTGTTGACTCTTCAGCACTACCAGCATGACCTCAACGGCGCATTGATCCCAGATAGCCTGTTTTTGTGTTGCGTCGGAATCCATTTACATCTTCCTTTTCAAGTGTGAACCCACTTCCTGTGGGCAGACTTGAAACTATGCGCATCCGTTGCTTCCGACAATGCTGGCCTGAGGCCCAAACTGCTACCAAATGCGTTCATCAGCCCTTCGCTTTCAAGCGAACAACTCACCCTGCAATTCATCGAGCAGCGCCTGGATCGCATCCAGTCGTTGCTGCGGATCGTCGAGTTGCAGCAGGTCGATCTTGTCCACCTCGGCGAATGGCAGCAGGTACGCCAACTGATTGGCCAGCGACTGTTGCCCGGTCGCTTCGGTGCCCATGTTCAGCGCTTCGACCATCGGGTGTTCGGCCAGGGCCTTGAGCAGTGCGACGAGGTCGGCATCCTCATCCTGCAAGGGTTGCTCCGGCTCGTCTTCCAGCCACTCGACCTCGGCGACGGTCAACTGATCGCGCTGAACCTCGGTGCGCAACACGTGAAAACGCCGCCCGCCCTGCACCCGAATGCCCAGCAGGCCATTGTCCTGCTGCTTGAAATCGGTGATCAGCGCCTCACACCCGACCAGCGCATAACCTGACGGGGCGATGCCGACCTCTTCACCCTCAAGGATGCACACCACGCCGAAGCCGCCGCCCTGTTTCATGCAGCGACCAATCATGTCCAGGTAGCGCGCCTCGAAGATCTGCAAGTCGAGGATGCAGCCCGGAAACAGCACCGTATTCAGCGGGAAAAGCGGCAAGCTCATAGACATTTCCTTACACCACCATCGACACCGCCAACGGCAGGAACACCGCCGTGGCCACGCCCATCAGACTCATCGCCAGCGCCGCGAAGGCGCCGCATTCTTCACTTTCCTGCATCGCCACGGCCGTGCCCACCGCATGGGCGGTCATGCCCAGCGCCATGCCGCGCGCCTCGGGGCTGTGGACGCCGAGCCGGTTCAGCAGGCTCGGCCCAAAGATCGCCCCGATCACGCCGGTGATCAACACAAAAACCGCCGCCAGCGCCGCGACGCCGCCGATCTGTTCGGCCACCAGCATGGCGATCGGCGAGGTCACCGACTTCGGCGCCATGGTCATCAGGATCATGTGCTCTGCACCAAACGACCACCCGAGCAACACGCCCATGCCGGTGGCAATCACGCCACCTATCACCAGCGTAGTAAATATCGGCCAGAACAACTGCCGAATCCGCCGCAGGTTGAGGTAAAGCGGCACGGCCAGCGCAACGGTGGCCGGGCCGAGCAAAATGCTGAGGATCTCGGTGCTCTTGCGGTACTCGGCGTAGGTCAGGCCGCAGCCGACCAGCACGCCAATGACCAACAGCATGGAGACCAGCACCGGCTGCAGAAAAATCCAGCGGGTTTTCTCGAACGCCGCCAACACCAGCTGATAGGCGCCGAGGGTGATGCCGATGCCGAACAACGGATGATGAATCACCGACACCCAGGCGCCCTGCCAGTCGAAGATCATTGCGAGTCCTCGCGGTGCGCGTGGCGTTTGACCATGCGCTGCATCAGCACACCGGCGAACGCCATGGACAGCAGCAGCGACAACACCAGTGCACCGACGATGGCCCAGAAGTCCGCGGCAATGTCCTTGGCGTAAACCATCACGCCCACGGCAGGCGGCACCAGCAACAACGGCAGGTAACGCAGCAGGCTGCCGGCCGCCAGGCTCAACGGCTCCCCCCCC
>NZ_AKJI01000164.1:0-18402 GCF_000282415.1 Pseudomonas sp. GM60 | reverse complement strand
CGAAAGGGGCAAGAGCCCTTGGTTACTTGGGGCTCTTCCAAGTGACTCGCTGTAAAAGCGAAACCGCCAGCAGCCATCACAAAAAAAACGGATATGCCCCCCCAACCGCTCTACCCCGCCTGACGAAACACCACCCCCAGACCAACAATAATCAGCACCATCCCCACCATGCTCAACACCGCAAGTTGGTTGCCGAAAAACAGATAATCCATCACCGCAGTCACCGCCGGCACCAGATAAAACAGACTGGTGACATTCACCAGATTGCCCCGGGCGATCAGCCGATACAGCAACAACGTCGCCAACACCGACACCACCAATCCCATCCACAACACCGGCACGATGAAACCGCTGCTGCGTTCAAAGTGAAAGGGCTGGAACGGCACGAAGATCCCGCACAACAACAGCCCCGCCAGATACTGCACCGGCAGCGTACCGAGGGGATTATCGGTGATGCGTTTCTGCATGATCGAACCGAACGTCATGCTCGCCAACGCCAGCAAACCGAAAAACATCCCGGCCAGCGACATGCCGGCCAGACCAATGCCCTGATACACCACCATGATCAATCCAGCCAAACCCAGCATCAAACCGAACACCCGGTTCGCTGAGCGCTGGCGCTCCATGATCACCACCGTGAGGATGGGCTGCACACCCATGATCGTGGCCATCACGCCCGGCGTGACCTTCAGGTCCAGGGCCAGCAGATAGAAAATCTGATAAGCACCCAGCAACACCACGCCAGTGGCCATCGCATACAGCATCGGCTTGCCACCCTTGGGCAGTTTCAGCTTGAGCAATGGCACCAGCAGCACCAATCCACAAAGCGCGATGGCGAAACGAATCAGCAAAAAAGCGAAGGGAGACGCGTGGGCCAGGCCCCATTTGGAGAAGATCGCCCCGCTGCTCCACAGCAAAACGAACAGGCTCGTGGACGCCGCCGCGAGCGCGGATTTTTTCGAAAGGACAAACATGAATACCACCTGTAGTCAGGCATAAAAAGCCAACTCAGCCGAAGCTGAAATCCAGTAGTTTTTCAGGCGAACGCTTTTAGAAGGGCATGGGAACAGCAGGGAAAGCTGATCAGCCCGAAACGCCAACGCCCGGCGGTGATACGACTGCGTACACCGGCGTGCTACGGACAGGTGGGGGGTAATGACTGATCTGCGCAGGTTGCTGATCCCCGCACGGCACGACGCCAGCGTGGACCGCTGAATCGACTACCGCGTTGATGAGGGAAGCAGGCATGGGCTGATCTTTTTTTGATGGGATGGACGGTGAATGGAAATCACCGAGCGCCGACTATAACCAGCGCTCGACATGGATTGCAATGACTTGGACAAAGGGCCAGTAGATACAGGTTGTTCTCCGCGTTCTACCTTGGAGAGGAAAGCAAACGCCCGATAGTGGGAATATGGAATGACAAAGATTTAATGCCAAGGGAACGGACTCAACTTCGGTATCAGCTGTACAGATCAAATGCTCGAAAGCTGGCAATTGCCACCCTATCCCGACTTCATCAAGAACTGGAGCATGGAGGGCAAGTCGGCTTCGATTTTTCCAGGATTCGTTTCGAACCAATCAACGCACAGGCATTGAATGCATTCCAGCACTGGAATGATCCGCACTATTCATGGAGTGAGGTCGTTGGATGGAAGGCAAAAGAGCCAATGTGTTTTGATCTGGCGATCTGGTTTGATCTGGAGTTATGCGGGCTGTGTTTTGCGAATCCAAACCAGAGTCGTCAACGAGTAAAGATCGTGCGATTGGAGGGTAATCCAGAAAGAGGTCATCCCCTGAAAAGTCTGATTGCTTCACTCGCACTGACCGCTGTTACTCACTTTGCACAAATCATTGGCTGCAGACAGATCGAAGTACAGGAACCTGTAAAGGGTGCCATCGCCATCTATCAGCAGCTTGGTTTTGAATTCGACACAGAGGGTCGGCTTGTGATGCTTATGGAGTGCGACTAATATCGGGCCAACTGCTCATTTAATGATCAACGCTGGAGATTCAATGAAAGCTCTCGCTGAAAAAAATATTGCAGATAGACAACCGATCAAGGCAACTCCGAAGCGACCACCCACTGAGTTGCCAGAAAGTGTTTTGCGTCGCATCAGAGATACACTGGCAAACCCGGTAACAGAAGAGCCGATGGGCGTTCTCGCTGGAGCTTCGTTCACCTTTTCCTCATAAAAAAACCGCTCACAAGGAGCGGTTCTTTATCCAAAGTCCGGTTTCACCCAAACAACCAATACCCCAACAACGTCAACACCACCACCGCGAGCACCGGCCGCAGCACACGGTAGGCTTTAGGATTGCGCCGCTTCCACTGCTTGACCACGCCGCTGACTTTGTCGCTGGAGTTCTTGCTCCAGGCGTAGGCCCGGTTAATCCCGCCGACACGCTCGTCATCGAGGTTCTGCGGCGCAGTGGCGCGACCGAGCAGGCTGCTGATCCAGCGGTTGATGCGGGTCATGATACGGTTGCTCAACGGACGTTCGATGTCGCAGAACAGAATGACCCGGGTCCTCTCCGTTTCGTTCTTGACCCAGTGCACATAGGTTTCGTCGAACATCACGTCTTCGCCATCACGCCAGGCGTATTCCTGACCGTCGACAAAGATGCGGCAATCATCGGAATTCGGAGTCGACAACCCCAGGTGATAACGCAGGGAACCGGCAAACGGATCGCGGTGCGGGTTGAGATGGCTGCCACCCGGCAGCAAGGCGAACATGGCGCCTTTGACGTTGGGAATGCTGCTGACCAGGGCCACGGTTTTCGGGCACAGCGTTTCGGCCGATGGCAGGGGTTTGTCGTACCACTTGAGGTAGAAACGCTTCCAGCCTTTCTTGAAGAACGAGCCAAAACCGGCATCGTTGTTTTTCTCGGCGGCGCGAATGTAACCCTCATCAAACAGGTGCATCGCTTCGTCGCGGATGACTTCCCAATTGTCCTTGAGCACATCAAGTTCCGGGAACTTGCTGCGATCCAGATAGGGTTTGGATGGCACGCTGGAGAACAGGTACATCAAGGCGTTGTACGGTGCGAACAAAGCGGAGTGGTTGACGAACTGACGCAAGACCGGCAATCGCGCCTTGCCGCGCAAGTGCACATAGAGGGTACTGCCGAGGAACAGCAGCAACAGCGATGCCTTCGCGGCAATGGTAAAGGTCATCTACAACTCCTTGAGAATTAGCAACTCTGCACTACGCCATTTACCCGACGTGGCAGTCGGCCATGATAAACACTACCGGCCTCGGGAAAAACCCGCTTTCCTCAACATTCACTGTTAAAGATTGTGCAACAACGCACTTCTTAACATATGTCTCCTGAACGGGGGCTGACCTGGATCAGCCCACTTGTCGGGATCAAAATCGAAACATCACTGCTTTGATTTGTTCACGATTACTGCTGATTCTCCTGCTCGGTAAAAAGATCGCTGAACAGCATGCTCGACAGGTAACGCTCACCGGAGTCCGGCAGAATCACCACGATGGTCTTGCCCTGCATTTCCGGCGTTTCGGCCAGGCGCACGGCCACAGCCATGGCCGCACCGCAAGAGATGCCGCACAAAATCCCTTCCTCCTGCATCAAGCGCAAAGCCATCGCCTTGGATTCGTCATCGGTGACCAACTCGACCCGGTCCACCATCGACAGATCGAGGTTCTTCGGCACAAAGCCGGCACCGATGCCCTGGATCTTGTGAGGACTAGGCTTGATCTCTTCACCGGCCAGCGCTTGCGTGATCACCGGAGACACCACGGGCTCCACTGCCACCGAGAGAATCGGTTTGCCCTGGGTATTCTTGATATACCGCGAAACCCCCGTAATGGTTCCGCCTGTTCCGACGCCGGCCACCAGCACATCAACGGCACCGTCGGTGTCGTTCCAGATTTCCGGACCAGTGGTTTTCTCGTGAATGGCCGGGTTGGCCGGGTTTTCGAATTGCGCCGGCATGAAGTAGAGGGACGGGTCGCTGGCAACCATTTCAGTGGCCTTTTCGATCGCACCTTTCATGCCTTTGGCCGGCTCGGTCAGTACCAGTTCGGCGCCCAACGCCTTGAGCACTTTGCGCCGTTCGATGCTCATGGACGCCGGCATGGTCAGCATCAACTTGTAGCCCCGTGCGGCGGCGACAAACGCCAGGCCAATGCCGGTGTTGCCGGAGGTCGGTTCGACGATGGTCATGCCAGGCTTGAGTTTGCCGGTGCTTTCGGCGTCCCAGATCATGTTCGCGCCAATCCGGCACTTCACCGAGTAACCAGGGTTGCGCCCCTCGATCTTGGCCAGGATGGTCACGCCACGCGGCGCAATGCGGTTGATCTGCACCAGCGGCGTATTGCCGATGGAATGGGCGTTGTCAGCAAAGATACGGCTCATAGCTGGGTCCTTATGCAGCGTTGAATTAGCCCTCCACGGTATGCCTGTTGCCCGTGGTCGTCCAGTCAGTCGAACGTCCGGCCCGCACAGCAGTCAATCGCATTACACCGCCAGAGATTTGCCGCCATGAAGCGTCGATACAGTTGGCCTCTGTGGACCCTCGCCGGCCTCCTCATGTTGCTGTTTGCCCTGCACATCGCCCTGCCCTATCTGGTGCGTGACTACCTGAACGAACGATTGGCGAATATGGGTGACTATCGCGGGCAGATCACCGACGTGGACCTGGCCCTGTGGCGCGGCGCCTACAAAATCAACGGGCTGAAAATCGTCAAGGTCGAAGGCAAGGTCCCGGTGCCTTTCGTCAATGCGCCGCTGATCGATCTTTCCGTCAGTTGGCACTCGCTCTGGTACGACCACGCCGTGGTGGCCAAGGCGCAGTTCGTCAAACCCGAAGTGAACTTCGTCGACGGCGGCGCCAACAAGAAAAACTCCCAGACCGGTGAAGGCACCGATTGGCGGGCACAATTGGAGAAATTGCTACCGATCACCCTGAACGAAGTGCGGATCAGCGACGGCAAGATCAGCTTCCGGAACTTCAATTCCAAGCCCCCCGTGAACATGAACGCCACCCAGGTCAACGCCAGCATTTACAACCTGACCAACGTCGTCGACAAGGAAGGCAAGCGCGACGCACGGTTCGATGGCAAAGCGCTGCTGCTGGGGCACGCGCCACTGGAAACCAGCGCAACCTTCGATCCGCTGAGCGACTTCGAGGATTTCCAGTTCCGACTACGAGCCACGGGCATCGAACTCAAACGCATGAACGACTTCGCCTCGGCCTACGGCAAGTTTGATTTCAATGCCGGGCATGGTGATGTAGTGATTGAAGCGCAAGCGAAAAAAGCCCAATTGACTGGCTACATCAAGCCACTGCTCAAAGACGTCGATGTGTTCAACTGGCAACAGGACGTCGAGAACAAGGACAAAGGGCTGTTCCGCTCCATTTGGGAGGCCATTGTCGGTGGCTCCGAAACCGTGCTGAAAAACCAGGGCAAGAACCAGTTTGCAACGCGCGTTGAATTGAGTGGCAGCGTTCACCGGCAAGATATCAGCGCGTTCCACGCGTTTTTGCAGATTTTACGCAACGGTTTTGTGCAGGCCTTCAATGCCCGGTATGAACGGCCGAAGCCGGAGGCCGGTTAGGGTTTGCGTGTAACGGTGTAACGGCCGGTTTCTTCAGCTGCCCGCGCCGGATCTCGCAGCTGCAGAAAATCCCACCCCAGACAGGCCAGCGCCAATGACCGGGGCACGGCTTCACGGCCACTGCTGTAACGCGTGATGCTGCGGGCACTCACCCCCAAAGCCTCGGCGGCCTGATTGAGCGGCAACCCGGTACGCGCACGCCAGTCGATGAAGATCCGGGTGTTTTCATCCGCTGCGTTTTGCGCGAGTGCATCCAGATAAACAGTGTCTGCGCCGATCTGGATATCCTGCTCAGGCCATTCGACGCACCAGCCATCATCGCCCAGGGTTGCACTGGCGAAAGCTCCCGCCTCCAGCAACGGCTGCAATCCAGGATAGGTACGCAGGTCACGGCTCAAATCGAGCGTCAATTGCTGACCATCGATAAATGTCAGCGCCAAACGGTAATCCGGCAACGCCTGCACGGCAGACAACCGTGGTCGTTTCATGGGTAACATCGTTTCCAGTCCTCCAGTAACTGCACCTGATGGGTCCTGACCCATTCCAGAGCTTCCTTGATAATCAACGGCGGCGCCTTGCCGACCATCACTTCAACCGTTTCCAGGCTGAGCATCACATCCAGCCCGCCACCGGTCAGGTGGACATGGGGCGGCGGATGGTCCTTCTCTCGCAACTGAATGCGGTACGTATCGCGAAATCGATATTTAGTAGACATGCTCCGCAAGCTATCGCCAAAATGGCGATAGCTCAATACTGGCCAGCCGCCGAGACTGAGTCAAGATGTGACGCCCCATTCAGAGACTGAATAAGCCGTCTGCGTTCACAGTCGACCGGGCAGCGCGTTATAGTCGGGTACTACAATTATTGCGCCCCGCCCTGCCCTGTCAGGTCGGCGTTACCGTTCGAGGATTAGCAGATGAAGTTCGAAGGCACCCAGGCCTACGTCGCCACCGATGACTTGAAGCTGGCGGTCAACGCCGCCATCACCCTGGAGCGTCCGCTGCTGGTCAAGGGCGAGCCGGGCACCGGCAAGACCATGCTGGCCGAGCAACTGGCCGAGTCTTTCGGCGCCAAGCTGATCACCTGGCACATCAAATCCACGACCAAGGCGCATCAGGGCCTGTACGAGTACGACGCGGTCAGCCGCCTGCGTGATTCGCAGCTGGGCACCGAAAAGGTCCATGACGTTCGCAACTACCTGAAGAAGGGCAAGCTCTGGGAGGCTTTCGAGTCTGAAGAGCGGGTGATTCTGCTGATCGACGAAATCGACAAGGCCGACATCGAGTTCCCGAACGACCTGCTGCAAGAACTCGACAAGATGGAGTTCTACGTTTACGAGATCGACGAGACCATCAAGGCCAAGAAGCGCCCGATCATCATCATTACCTCCAACAACGAGAAAGAGCTGCCGGACGCGTTCCTGCGCCGCTGCTTCTTCCACTACATTGCGTTCCCGGATCGCGTCACGCTGCAGAAAATCGTCGACGTGCACTACCCGGACATCAAGAAGGATCTGGTCAGCGAAGCGCTGGACGTGTTCTTCGACGTGCGCAAGGTGCCGGGACTGAAGAAGAAGCCATCGACCTCAGAACTGGTGGACTGGCTGAAGCTGCTGATGGCCGACAATATCGGCGAAGCGGTGCTGCGCGAACGCGATCCGACCAAGGCCATTCCGCCGCTGGCCGGTGCTTTGGTGAAGAACGAACAGGACGTGCAATTGCTTGAGCGCCTGGCGTTCATGAGTCGTCGCGGTACTCGCTAAGCTCTGATTAAGTAGGGGCTAACGCCATGTTGCTCAACCTGTTCAATGAAATGCGTGCAGCCAAGGTGCCCGTCTCGGTGCGCGAGCTGCTGGACCTGATCAACGCGCTGAAACAGCGCGTGACCTTCGCCGACATGGACGAGTTCTACTACCTGTCCCGGGCGATTCTGGTGAAGGACGAAAAGCATTTCGACAAGTTCGACCGAGCGTTCGGTGCTTACTTCAATGGCCTGGAAAAACTCGACGATCACCTTCAGGCCCTGATTCCTGAAGACTGGTTGCGCAAGGAATTCGAGCGTTCGCTGACCGACGAAGAGCGGGCGGCGATCCAGTCCCTTGGCGGGCTGGACAAGCTGATCGAAGAATTCAAGAAACGCCTGGAAGAACAGAAAGAACGCCACGCCGGTGGCAACAAGTGGATCGGCACTGGCGGCACCAGCCCGTTCGGTTCCGGCGGCTTCAACCCGGAAGGCATTCGGGTCGGCGATGCCGGCAAGCGCCAGGGCAAGGCGGTCAAGGTCTGGGATCAGCGCGAGTACAAGAACCTCGACGATTCGGTGGAACTGGGCACGCGCAACATCAAAGTCGCCCTGCGTCGGCTGCGTAAGTTCGCCCGTCAGGGTGCGGCCGAAGAACTGGACATCGATGGCACCATCGACCACACCGCCAAGGATGCCGGGCTGTTGAGTATCCAGATGCGGCCGGAGCGGCGTAACACCGTCAAGCTGTTGCTGCTGTTCGACATCGGCGGTTCGATGGATGCGCACGTGAAGATCTGCGAGGAGTTGTTCTCGGCCTGCAAGACCGAGTTCAAACACCTGGAGTACTTCTACTTCCACAACTTCATTTATGAATCGGTGTGGAAGAACAACATGCGCCGCACCTCCGAGCGCACGTCGACCCAGGACCTGCTGCACAAGTACGGCGCCGACTACAAAGTGATCTTCATCGGTGACGCGGCGATGGCGCCTTATGAAATCACCCAGGCCGGCGGCAGCGTCGAGCACTGGAACGAAGAAGCCGGTTACGTGTGGATGCAGCGGTTCAAGGAGAAGTACAAGAAGCTCATCTGGATCAACCCATATCCGAAAGATACGTGGGGCTATACGTCGTCGACCAATATCGTTCGGGATTTGATTGATGATCAGATGTACCCGCTGACGTTGCGGGGGCTTGAGGAAGGGATGCGGTTTCTTTCCAAGTAATCTTTGCCGTCCGCCAGGGCCCCATCGCGAGCAGGCTCGCTCCCACACTGGATTTTGAGCGTACACAAATTACGTGTTCGCAGAAGTTCAACTGTGGGAGTGAGCCTGCTCGCGATGCTTTTAGCGGTCTGAAAACCGGCGCAAATACTCGACCTGTTCGCGATGCGCGACATCCTGCACCACCGGCCGCAACCGCACCGTCGCCCCCGGCAGACACTGCGCCAGCCGCGCCAGCGCCAACGGCGTCAACGCCCCCAGTCGCGGATAACCGCCAATGGTCTGCCGATCATTGAGCAGCACAATCGGCTGCCCGTCCGGCGGCACCTGCACCGCACCCAGCGGAATGCCCTCGGAAATCATCGGTTTGCCCTGGTACTGCAACGCTGTTCCCAGCAAGCGAATACCCATGCGGTCGGCGCGACTGTCGAGGGTCCAGGCGCTGTTGAACGCATCGAACAGACTCTGGCCGCTGAACTCGCCGATCTGCGCGCCGAGTACCACGTCCAGTGGCAAATCGGATTTGAAGTCCGGTACTTGTTCGCGAGGCAACTCGCGCATCAGCAACGGCGCTTCAGCCGAATAGCTCAGCGACGCACCTTTGGCCAACGCCCGCCCCATACCGTCCAGCCCACCCAACTCCTCACGCACCACCGTCGCGCTGCTGCCTAACACCTTCGGCGCATCAAAGCCGCCCGGTGCCGCCAGATAAGCCCGCGCCCCCAAGAGTGGCTGAGTGAACTGCAAACGCTGACCTTTGCGCAGCTTGAAACTGCGCCACGGCGTCAGCGCCTGACCGTCAAGCTGTGCGCCAAGGTCCGCCCCGGCCAGCGCGAGCAAGCAATCGTCCTCGGCCACCACGGTAAATCCGCCGAGTGTGATTTCGATCACCGCTGCATCCAGCGCATTGCCCAGCAGCCAGTTGGCCCAGGACATCGAGCGCCAATCCAGCCCGCCGCCCTGGGTCACGCCCAGATGCCGCACGCCAAAACGGCCGGCATCCTGCAACAGGCACAACGGTGTGCTCGCTTCAATCGATAGCCGGCTCATGCCTGCGCCTCCAGTGGCGTGTCGTCACCGCCCAGGTTGATGAACTCGGCGTGGCTGACCGCTTGAAAACGCACGGTGTCGCCCGGTTGCATCAGGCTGTAGCCATCGCGTTCGCGGTCGAACAGTTTGGCCGGGGTGCGGCCGATCAGGTTCCAGCCGCCGGGGGACACCACCGGGTAGGCAGCGGTTTGCCGTTCGGCGATCCCCACGCTGCCGGCCGCGACTTTTTTGCGCGGCGTATTCAGGCGCGGTGCGGCGAGGACTTCTTCCACCAACCCCATAAAGGCAAAACCCGGCGCGAAGCCCAAGGCGAACACCTGATATTCACGGTCACTGTGGCGGCGAATCACCTCCTCCACGGCCAGCCCGCTGCGCTGAGACAACAGGCGTAATTCCGGACCGACGCTCACGTCATACCAGACCGGCAGCACATGACATTTTCCGCCGGTGCGGGTGTTGGGCGACAAATCGATCAGTGCTTCGGCGATCAATTCCCGCGCCTGCGCCGGGCTCAATGCGGTCAGATCGTAATGCACCATCAACGTCGTATACGACGGCACCAGATCGATCAGATGCGCACCAAACGCCGCACGCAGGTTTTCGCTGGCAGCGAGCATCCACGGCATGTTGGCTTCGGCGATCTCATCGAACAGCCGCACCATCAGGCAATCCAGCGCCACCACTTCCACCCGAAGTTTCATGGCGCACTCTGCTGATCGAGGGCTTCGCGAATGCGCCGCACGGCCGCCACGGAACTGGCGTTGTCACCGTGTACGCACAGGGTGTTGGCCTGTAGATGCAAGGCGCTGCCATCGCTAGCGGTCAGGTTGTCACCACGGGCGATGGTCAGTGCCTGTTCGATAATTTTTTCCGGGTCGTGATGCACTGCACCCGGCAGTTGCCGCGAAACCAGCATGCCGGCGCTGTCATAGGCACGATCGGCGAACGCTTCGAACCACAACGTCACGCCGTATTCATCACCCAATCGCTGTGCGGCACTATTGTCGCGGGTCGCCATCAGCATCAGCGGCAACGTCTTGTCATAAGACGCCACGGCCTGCAGCACGGCGCGCAATTGCGCCGGGTTGGCCATCATGTCGTTGTACATCGCGCCGTGGGGTTTGACGTAGCTGACACGCCCGCCCTGTGCCCGGCAGAGGCCGTCGAGGGCGCCGATCTGATAGTGCAGAATGTCCTGAAGTTCCTGGGCGGTATACGCCATGGAGCGACGACCGAACCCGACCAGATCCTGATAGGCCGGATGGGCGCCGATCTGCACGCCGTTGCTCAGGGCCAGGCTGACGGTCTTGCGCATGATGCTCGGATCGCCGGCGTGAAAGCCGCAGGCGATGTTGGCGCAATCGATAAAGGGCATGACCTCGGCGTCCAGACCCATGGTCCAGTTGCCGAAGCTCTCGCCGATGTCGCAGTTCAATAGCAGGCGGCTCACGGTGAACACTCCTGTAGGTTTTGTTCTTTTCAGATGTGGGCAGATTACTGCGCATCCAGTTGTTTGCCACGGGTTTCCGGCAGGCTCAACGCCGCAAGGATCACCACCCCGTAGGAAACCGCCGCGAACGCCCCGATGCCTACGCTCAATGGCACCTTCTGGCTGAGCAAGCCGATCAACAGCGGAAACAACGCCGCCAGCGCCCGGCCTATGTTGTAGCAAAAGCCCTGGCCCGAACCGCGAATCCGCGTTGGAAACAACTCGGTCAGGAAGGCACCCATGCCGCTGAAAATCCCCGAGGCAAAGAAGCCCAACGGAAAGCCCAGCCACAGCATCACGCCGTTACTGACCGGCAATTGTGTGTAGAGCAACACGATGGTGAACGAACCCACCGCGAACAGAATGAAGTTTTTCTTACGGCCAAGGATGTCAGTCAAATACGCGCTGATGACGTAACCGACGTAGGAACCGACGATCACCATCGCCAGATAACCGCCCGTGCCGAGTACGCTCAAACCACGTTCGTTCTTCAGGAACGTCGGCAGCCAGGAAGTGATTGCGTAGTAACCGCCCAGTGCGCCGGTGGTCAGTATCGAAGCGCGAAGCGTGGTGAAGAGGATGCCGGGGGCGAATATCTCGTAGAACTTCGCCGGGTTGCTCGGTTCCTGTTTGGCTTTGGCTTCGCGGTAGATTTCCGGGTCCTTGACCAGGCGACGGACGAAGATCACGAAAACCGCCGGGACGATGCCGAGGATAAACAGTGCACGCCACGCGTCTTCCGGTGGCAACACCGAGAACAGCAGCGCATACAGGATCGCCGTCAGCCCCCAACCCAGCGCCCAGCCCGATTGCACCATGCCCACCGCTTTGCCACGGTCCTTGGCGCGAATCACTTCACCCATCAGCACCGCGCCGGCGGTCCACTCGCCGCCAAAACCGAAACCCATCAAGGTGCGGCTGATCAGCAGTTGTTCGTAGTTTTGCGCGAAGCCGCAGAGGAAGGTGAAGAAGGCGAACCACAGCACCGTCAGTTGCAAGGTGCGCACGCGGCCGATGCGGTCGGAGAGAATACCCGCCACCCAGCCGCCGATGGCCGAGGCAATCAGCGTACTGGTATGAATCAGCCCGGCCTCGCCGGTGGTGATGCCCCACATCGCAATGAGGGTCGGCACCACGAAGCTGAGCATCTGGGTGTCCATGCCGTCCAGGCCGTAGCCGATCTTGCAGCTCCAGAATGTGCGGCGTTCCTGCTGATTGATGTTGCGGTACCAGTCGAAAGGTCCCGGGCGAGCCGTGGCTTTCGGGATGACGGTGGTGTCGGGCGCACTCATGGCAACTCTCCGTGCAAATTTTATTGGTATTGTTCTGAGCCCCGACGACGCCTATCGTGGGAACCGGATGGCCTGATTTTTGGGCGCACGCCCCTATTGCGTCCAACTAATAAAAACCCGCCTTAGACATAAGAAAACTTTATCCACGAGCTGACTCCATGAACCTGAAGTTTCTCGAGACCTTCGTCTGGGTCGCCCGACTCAAAAGTTTTCGCCTGACCGCCGACAAGCTCTTCACCACCCAGGCGTCGATTTCCAGCCGCATCGCCGTGCTCGAAGGCGAACTCGGGGTGAAGCTGTTCCTGCGCGATTCACGCGGCGTGAGCCTGACGCCCGAAGGCTTGAAAGTGCTCGAACATGCCGAGCAGATGATGGACACCATGCAGGCGCTCAAGCAGTCGATCGAGACCCGCTCCAGCAAGGTCGGCCGGGTGCGCATTGGCGTGATGGACACGGTGATTCATACCTGGCTGAGCCCGTTGGTAGCGCAGATGACGGATCACTATCCACTGGTGGAAATCGAGCTGGTGGCCGATACCTCGCTCAACCTCTGCGATCAGCTGCAAAAAGGCTTCCTCGACTTGATCCTGCAAACCGACCTGCTGCGTCAGGAAAGCGTGCGCAGCCTGGAGCTGGCCAGTCACCCGATGGGCTGGATCGCTGCCAGCAACTCGATCTACAACCGCGAGTATTCCAGCGTGGCCGATCTGGCGCGGGAGCGGATCATTACCTACTCGAAAAACTCACACCCGCATCAAGAGGTGCTCGCGTTGATGCAGGCCAATGGCGTCATGACGCCACGGCTGAACTGCGTGAATTCGGTGTCGGCGATTACCCGGCTGCTGCGGGACGGTTTCGGCATTGGCGCGTTGCCACCGGTGCTGGTGGCCGAGGAGCTGGCGCGCGGCGAATTGACCTTGCTGGCCATCGATCAACGGCCACCGGATCTACAGGTGGTGGTGTCCTGGCGGACCGGGGCGGAATGGGTCGAGGAGATTGTGGCGTTGTGTCAGCAGGTGCTGGCGGGGTATGCGCGCAAGGTCGGCGAAAACTACATCGTCCTTGCGCGCTGATCACTTACAACCCGCGTAAATCCCGCTCTTCAATCGGCCGACTCTGGCGCAGGCGCTTGCCGCCCAGCACCACCCAGTCGATCAGCCGGAACAGGCATTCAATCCCGAACGACAGCAGCAACGCGCCGCTCATGCCCCAGATCATCGCTTCCGGCGTCAGCAGGATCTGGTAGCTGTAGCCGTTCCAGGTTTCCTTGCGGATATCCGGGTCGGCGGCCAGTACAACCTGCAGGAAGCGGATGTACCACGGGCCTTGCATGGCCTGGAATTGTTTATCGAGGGCCAGTTGACGGGTCAGCAGGTTGCTCAGGCTGTCGGCATCGCTGCGGAAAACCGGGTCTTCGCTGGCGCGGTAATGGGCGACCAGGGCCTGCATGTCACCCTTGAAAAATTGAATGGCGGTGCCCTGGAAACCGCTCAAGCCGGTCTGCGCCTCAATCAGGTGCGCTTCGACCCGCTTGGCGTAGTCGTTGATGAACCCCGGCACCTGGACGCCGATCAACAGGCCCGCCGCGAACAACACCAGCCGTAGATAACTGAGCAACATGGGGGAGAATCCTTATTCGGTCTTGCCCTGGCTGACGCATTCACCGCGTCGCCAGAGGCTCCATTGGCCCGGTTCGTAGCGGGTCCAGGTTTCGTTTTCGGTCAGGGGCTCGGTGGCGATGACCGTGACCACGTCGTTGGGCGTGGTTTCGGCCTGGAAATCGACGATCACGTCGACATCCTTCAAGCGCGCCGGGCCGAACGGTGCACGACGGGTAATCTGCGCCAATTTGGTCGAGCAATAGCAGAACAGCCAATCGCCGTCGCTGAGCAGGCAGTTGAACACGCCTTTGCTACGGTATTCGGCGCAGGCGGCTACCAGATCGGGCAGCAGTGTTTCGATCTCTACCGGTTCCGGGAACGCCGCGCGTACGCGGTTGAGCAGATCGCAGAACGCCGCTTCACTGTCGGTATCGCCGACCGGGCGATAAAAGCTGGTGATCGGCTGAAAGTCCGCCAGTTGGCCGTTGTGGGCGAAACACCAGTTGCGCCCCCACAGTTCGCGCACGAACGGATGGGTATTGGACAGACAGACCTTGCCGACGTTGGCCTGGCGGATATGGCCGATGACCACTTCGCTCTTGATCGGATAACGTTGCACCAGGTTGGCGACTTCAGACTCGCTGCTCGCCGCCGGGTCCTGGAACAGGCGCAGGCCGCGGCCTTCATAAAAGGCGATGCCCCAACCGTCACGGTGCGGGCCTGTGCGGCCGCCGCGCTGCATCAGCCCGGTAAAGCTGAACACGATATCGGTCGGCACATTGGCGCTCATGCCCAATAACTCACACATGCTCGGACTCTCTGTAAGGCAGGGGCAAGGTTACAAACGCGGTTCGACGCGCATACGCTGAGGGTTGCTCGGGACCGGCGGACGACCGTAACGGTCATCACCGGCACCGCCGAAAGGATGATCGTCGTCAGGGTCGTCGGCCCGGGCCGCAGCCTTGGCGGCCGCCGTGCGTTCCTTGCGAGCGTTGGAAGCGCGTTCGATCGGGAATCGGATCGCCACGAACACCAGGTAAATGCCGAAGGCGATCATGCCGTACATGAACAGGTCGGAGACCGCTCGCCAGGCGTTGTTGCCGACCTTGAACGCGAGATCGAGGGTGGTAATGGCGATGGCCGGTGCGACCTTTTCCTTCACAGGATCGATGATCGTCGGGCTGAACAGCAACACAGCGACCAGCAGCCGCAGAGGCTCGCGCAACCAGCGCCAAATCCAGCGGGTCATGCGCATCCACACCAACAGGCAGCCTAAAGCGGCGAAGGCGTAAAGGCCCCAAGCGATCAGATAGTCGTTCTCGGTCATGGTGTCCATGGCAAGGCAGGCAAAGAGGCGCTTATAGTAACGACTTTTCGCACATCAGGCTTGCCCCAATGCCGGCCGGCTATGCACAAACCCTGTGGGAGCGAGACCGGCTTGCCGGCGAAGGCGTCCTGTCAGCAACATTGATGGCGACTGACACACCGCTTTCGCGAGCAGGCTCGCTCCCACAGGGATTTGCGTCATTTGCCTATAGCCTGCGAAGCCCTCTATTCCGTACATCGCCCGAGAGCCCTTCATGCCCCAATCCGCCAACATCACCAGCGCCCCGATTGCCCACAAGGCTGAAGGTTCTGACCCGTATGCCTGGCTGCAGGAACGCGACACCGACGTGGTGCTCGATTACCTCAAGGCTGAAAACCGCTATCTAGAGGCGCAAACCGCCGATCAGGCCGGTCTGCGCGAAACCCTCTTCGAAGAGATCAAGGGCCGGATTCTCGAAACCGACCTGTCGCTGCCCTCCCCGTGGGGCCCGTATCTGTATTACACGCGCACCACCGCCGGCGACGAATACGCCCGTCACTACCGCTGCCCGCGCCCGGCGGATGACAGCCTGCAACTCGACGAAAGCCAGGAACAGCTGCTGCTGGACCCGAACGAACTGGCCAACGGCGGTTTCTTTTCCCTCGGCGCGTTCAGCATCAGCCCGGACCACCAGCGCCTGGCCTACAGCCTCGACACCACGGGCGATGAGATTTACACGCTGTTCGTGAAGGAATTATCCAGCGGCCGCGTCAGCGAACTGGAATTCGCCGACTGCGATGGCAGCATGACCTGGGCCAACGACAGCCTGACGCTGTTTTTCGGCGAACTGGATGACACCCATCGCCCGCACAAACTGTTCCGCTATCGACTGGACGGCACGGCGGCCGAAGAAGTGTTCCATGAGCCGGACGGCCGCTTCTTCATGCATTGCTACCGTTCAAGCTCGGAGCAGCAATTGCTGCTGGCGCTGGGCAGCAAGACCACCAGCGAAGTCTGGGTGCTCGACGCGTTCCAGCCGCAACAGGCGTTTACCTGCGTGGCGCCACGGGTCGAAGACCACGAGTACGACGTCGACCACGGCACCCTCGACGGCGAGTGGACCTGGTTCATTCGCACGAACCGCGACGGCATCAACTTTGCCCTGTACACGGCCGTCGATACCGGCGTCGCGCCGACCGAAGCCGACTGGCAGAACCTGATTCCCCACAGCGACACCACGATGATCGACGGCATGAGCCTCAACGCCGGCGCGCTGACGCTGCGCCTGCGGGTCGGCGGCTTGCCGATCATCGAGGTTCACCCGCAAGACCTGCCGAGCTACCGCGTGCAATTGCCGGATGCGGCCTACAGCCTGCACGTACAAAACAGCCTGGAGTTCGTCAGCGAGCGGATCCGCTTGCGCTATGAAGCATTGAACCGTCCGGCGCAAATCCGCCAACTGGACCTGGTCAGCGGCGAACAGAAAGTGCTCAAGGAAACCCCGGTGCTCGGCCCGTTCGACGCCGACGCCTATGTCAGCCAGCGCCTTTGGGCGACCGCACCGGACGGCACGCAAGTGCCGATCAGCCTGGTGGTCAAGCGCGAAGCCCTCGGCAAGCCGACACCCCTTTATCTGTACGGCTACGGCGCCTACGGCGAAAGCCTCGACCCGTGGTTCTCCCACGCGCGCCTGAGCCTGCTGGACCGCGGCGTGGCGTTTGCCATTGCGCACGTGCGCGGCGGCGGCGAGTTGGGTGAAGCCTGGTATCGCGCCGGCAAACAGGAACACAAGCACAACACCTTCAGCGACTTCATCGCCTGCGCCGAGCACCTGATCGCCAACGGCTTCACCACCTCACAGCAATTGGCGATCAGCGGCGGCAGTGCCGGCGGGTTGTTGATCGGCGCGGTGCTTAACATGCGGCCGGAGCTGTTCGGCGCGGCGATTGCCGAAGTGCCGTTCGTCGATGTGTTGAACACGATGCTCGACCCGGATCTGCCGCTGACCGTCACGGAATACGACGAGTGGGGTAATCCTGAAGAGCCGGACGTTTATGATCGGATCAAGGCCTACGCCCCGTACGAAAACGTCACCGCGCAGGCTTATCCGGCGACGCTGGTGATCGCCGGCTACAACGACAGTCGCGTGCAGTACTGGGAAGCGGCGAAGTGGGTAGCGAAATTGCGCGCGACCAAAACCGATACCCATCAACTGCTGCTCAAGACCGAATTGGGCGCCGGGCATGGCGGAATGAGTGGCCGTTATCAGGGATTGCGTGACGTAGCACTCGAATACGCATTTGTTTTCGGGGTTTTGGGCATTGCCTGAGGAACTTGGCTCGGTGATTCGGTCTTAACACCAGAGCACCGGGGCTGCTGCCACACAATTCTAATGTGGGAGCGGGCTTGCTCGCGAAAGCGGTGTGTCAGTCGCAATCACTGTTGACTGACACGCCCCCTTCGCGAGCAAGCCCGCTCCCACAGGGGATTGAGTCCACTCAAAAACCGGTATAGACACAACAAAAGACCGTGACGAAATGTCAGAACCGACCTTACTGAACAACGAAATCCGCGACTGGCTGATGGACTGTGGCCTGTTCGATCAACTGCTGCCCGCCGACTTCGCAGCCGCCTCGGGCTACTTCAGCATCAGCACGGTGGCCGAGGGCGAAGAGATCTTCCGCGAAGGCGATGCCGGCAGTTTCATGTGCATCATCCATACCGGCCAGGTCGCGGTACAAAAAACCAACAGCGACGGGCAGCGGGTGACCATGGCCACGCTGCGCAGCGGTCGGGCGTTCGGCGAAATGGCTGTGCTCGATGGCGAACGGCGCTCCGCCAGTTGCGTGGCCGCGAGCAATTGCCAGCTGCTGAACCTGGGCAAGGACTCCCTGGAAAAGATGCTCAACGACGCGCCGAAAATCGCCGCCAAGATTATCCGCGCCCTCGCCGTCTCCCTGTCAAAACGCCTGCGCATGGCCGACGGCCAGCTACTCTCGCAGCAGGTTTAACCACCCGGCGACTTGATCTTCGTGCGGTTCTGCTCAAGCCCCGGCAAGGGCTGATCCTTGGGCGGGCTGGGCACGATGATCGGCGGCAACAGCGGCGGCCCGC
>NZ_AKJI01000163.1:0-33531 GCF_000282415.1 Pseudomonas sp. GM60 | reverse complement strand
AAAAAGCCGGCTCCTACAGGGTTTGTGTCGTACGCAGGATGAGAGGTAGGCCGGGAATTTGTAGGAGCCGGCTTGCCGGCGATGGTGGTGTGTCAGGCATACCGCGTCGTCTGGATCGCCAGCAAGCTGGCTCCTACAGGTTTTGTGTCGTACACAGAATGGGAGCGGGGCGGGGATTTGTAGGAGCCGGCTTGCCGGCGATGGCGGTGTGTCAGGCACACCGCGTTGCGGCAATCGCCAGCAAGCTGGCTCCTACAGGTTTTTCGTCGTACGCGGAATGGGAGGCGGGACGGGAATTTGTAGGCGCCGGCTTGCCGGCGATGACGGTGTGTCAGGCACACCGCGTCGTCTGGATCGCCAGCAAGCTGGCTCCTACAGGGTTTGTGTTGTTAGCGGGACATCACTTCGCGAATATCCGCTGCCAATTCACGTACGCGTTCTTCTTCGGTGTCCCAGGAGCACATGAAGCGGGCGCCGCCGTTGCCGATGAAGGTGTAGAAGCGCCAGCCCTTGGCGGTCAGTGCGGCGATGGCCGGTTCCGAGAGTTGCAGGAACACGCCGTTGGCCTGCACCGGGAACATCAGTTCCACGCCCTGGATATCGCTGACCAGTTCCGCCAGCAGTTGCGCACAATGGTTGGCGTGGCGGGCGTATTTGAGCCAGGCGTCGTTTTCCAGGATCCCGACCCACGGTGCCGAGAGGAAACGCATTTTCGAGGCCAGTTGCCCGGCCTGCTTGCAGCGGTAGTCGAAGTCTTCGGCCAGTTTGTGGTTGAAGAACAGAATCGCTTCACCCACTGCCATGCCGTTTTTCGTGCCGCCGAAGCAAAGCACGTCAACACCAGCCTTCCAGGTCAGGTCGGCCGGCGTGCAGCCGAGGAACGCGCAGGCGTTGGAGAAGCGCGCGCCGTCCATGTGCAGGTTCAGCCCGAGTTCTTTGCAGGTGGCGCTGATGGCGCGGATTTCTTCCGGGGTGTAGACGCTGCCGACTTCGGTGGCCTGGGTCAGGGTCACGACGCGCGGTTTCGGGTAGTGAATGTCCTGGCGCTTGAGGGCCACTTCGCGGATCGATTCCGGGGTCAGCTTGCCGTTCTCGGTGCGAGCGACCAGCAGCTTGGAGCCGTTGGAAAAGAATTCCGGCGCGCCGCATTCGTCGGTTTCGACGTGGGCGGTTTCCGAGCAGATCACGCTGTGGTAACTCTGGCACAGCGACGACAAGGCCAGGGAGTTGGCGGCGGTGCCGTTGAAGGCGAAGAACACTTCGCAGTCGGTTTCGAACAGTTTGCGGAAATCATCGGACGCGCGAGCGGTCCATTCATCGTCGCCGTAGGCGCGCTGGTGGCCGTGGTTGGCCTGTTCCATCGCCGCCCAGGCTTCAGGGCAGATACCGGAATAGTTGTCGCTGGCGAATTGTTGGCTCTTATCGGTCATGGCCCTGCTTTCCGTGGTCGGGACGCTTATGGTGAAGCGTCTCGTGGTCAATGATGGTGCGCACTTTACCGAAGATCATCCGGCGAGCACACAGGATGCGTCTGACAGAAAAATACAAAGACGACGGGCGATTATGCACATGACTCAACGGGATGGGGCACTGGATCTGCTCAAGTGGCTGGCGCTGCTGAGCATGGTGCTCGATCACCTGCGATATGTCGGTTATTCCCTCGATCTGCTGTATGTGCCCGGACGACTGGCGTTTCCGTGGTTCTGTCTGGCAATGGCGGCGAACCTGTCGCGTTCACGGCAAGTCACACATCAATGGCGGTATCTGGGCTGGTTGATTCTGTTTAGTGCCATCAGCGAAATCCCTTACAGGATGTTCATCCCCGATCCTGACACCTTGAACGTGCTGCCTACGCTGGCGCTTGGGTTGTTGGTCGCGCGTGGCTGGCAACAAAAGACGCTGCCATCGCGCCTGTTTGCGGTCGCTGCCTTATTGCTGGCAGCGGTGTTCACGGAATACCTGATGTTCGGCGTTTTTGGTGTGTTGTTGCCACTGGCGATGTTGCTGGTGATCAAGCGGCCCTGGTATTTCAGCCTGTTGCCGGGGTTGATCTGTCTGGCCGCCAATCAGTGGGAGGTGCTGTATTACTCCGCCCGGTTGGGTAACAGTGCGGCGATCCCAGGCGTTGCCACTTGTCTGATCGCGCCATGGCTCGGGTTGTTCTTGTTGCGACATGCGCGACGCATCAATCCTCCACCCATGCGGCGCTGGGCGTATGCGCTCTATCCGCTGCATTTCCTGCTTCTGTTACTCGTCCGCCAGATCGCCACCTAACCCCTGTAGGAGCTGGCTTGCCAGCGATAGCGGTGGGTCAGCCGCCATCAATGCTGTATGTGACGCCCTCATCGCTGGCAAGCCAGCTCCCACAGGGTTTACCGCTGATTTGAGAACGGGGCTCGGTCTGTCATTTCCCGCCATGTCGTAAACGCACCTTTGCGTGGCGTCCGTAGGCATTTGACCTGTCTGCGCCGGTCATACCATCGCTATCAAAGGGCACTGCCGAAACGCCGTGCCTTACCGAGACGAATGGCGCACAGATGCCGCTGGGAGAGACGCGATGTTCAGCAAGCAAGACCAGATCAAGGGTTACGACGATGCACTGCTGGCGGCGATGAATGCCGAGGAGCAACGCCAGGAAGATCACATCGAGCTGATCGCGTCCGAAAACTACACCAGCAAACGCGTCATGGAAGCGCAGGGCAGCGGCCTGACCAACAAATACGCCGAAGGCTATCCGGGCAAGCGCTACTACGGTGGCTGCGAGCACGTCGATAAGGTTGAAGCACTGGCCATCGAACGCGCCAAGCAACTGTTCGGCGCCGATTATGCCAACGTGCAGCCGCACTCCGGTTCTTCGGCCAACAGCGCCGTTTACCTGGCCCTTCTGCAAGCCGGCGACACCATTCTGGGCATGAGCCTGGCCCACGGCGGTCACCTGACCCACGGCGCCAAGGTGTCGTCTTCGGGCAAGCTGTACAACGCCGTGCAGTACGGCATCGACACCAAGACCGGTCTGATCGACTACGACGAAGTCGAGCGCCTGGCCGTCGAGTGCAAGCCGAAAATGATCGTTGCCGGTTTCTCGGCTTACTCCAAGACTCTCGACTTCCCGCGCTTCCGTCAGATCGCCGACAAGGTCGGTGCGCTGCTGTTCGTCGACATGGCCCACGTTGCCGGTCTGGTCGCTGCCGGTCTGTACCCGAACCCGCTGCCGTACGCCGACGTGGTGACCACCACCACCCACAAGACCCTGCGCGGTCCGCGTGGCGGCCTGATCCTGGCCAAGGCCAACGAAGAAATCGAGAAAAAGCTCAACGCAGCCGTATTCCCGGGTGCCCAGGGCGGCCCGCTGATGCACGTGATCGCCGGTAAAGCGGTGTGCTTCAAGGAAGCGCTGGAGCCAGGTTTCAAGGCTTACCAGCAACAAGTGATCGATAACGCCCAGGCCATGGCCGGCGTATTTATCAAACGCGGCTACGATGTAGTGTCCGGCGGCACCGATAACCACCTGTTCCTGGTCAGCCTGATTCGTCAGGGCCTCACCGGCAAAGAGGCGGATGCAGCACTCGGTCGCGCCCACATCACTGTGAACAAGAACGCTGTACCGAACGATCCACAGTCGCCGTTCGTCACTTCCGGCCTGCGTATCGGCACCCCTGCGGTGACCACACGCGGCTTCAAGGTGACCCAGTGCGTCACGCTGGCCGGCTGGATCTGCGACATCCTCGACAACCTCGGCGACGCCGATGTCGAAGCGAACGTCGCGCAGCAAGTGTCGGCCCTGTGCGCGGACTTCCCGGTTTATCGCTGAGCGCGGTTTTGGAGTAAATGACTATGCAACGCTACTCGGGCTTCGGCCTCTTCAAACACTCCCTCAGCCATCATGAAAACTGGCAGAAAATGTGGCGCACGCCGACCCCTAAAAAGGTCTACGACGTGGTCATCGTCGGCGGTGGCGGGCATGGTCTCGCCACGGCTTACTACCTGGCCAAGGAACACGGCATTACCAACGTGGCCGTGGTCGAAAAAGGCTGGCTGGGCGGCGGTAACACCGCGCGCAACACCACCATCGTTCGCTCGAACTACCTGTGGGACGAGTCGGCGCACCTGTACGAACACGCGATGAAACTGTGGGAAGGCCTGTCCCAGGACCTGAACTACAACGTGATGTTCTCCCAGCGCGGCGTCTACAACCTGTGCCACACCCTGCAGGACATTCGTGATTCCGAGCGTCGGGTCAGCGCCAACCGCCTCAACGGCGTGGACGGCGAACTGCTCGATGCCAAGCAAGTAGCGGACGAGATTCCGTACCTCGACTGCTCCAAGAACACTCGCTACCCGGTGATGGGCGCTACCGTCCAGCGTCGCGGCGGCGTGGCTCGTCACGATGCCGTGGCATGGGGCTTTGCCCGTGCCGCTGACGCACTCGGCGTGGACCTGATCCAGCAGACCGAAGTGATCGGTTTCCGCAAGGAAAACGGCGTGTGCATCGGCGTTGAAACCAACAAGGGCTTCATCGGCGCCAAGCGCGTCGGTGTGGTCACCGCCGGTAACTCCGGGCACATGGCCAAACTCGCCGGTTTCCGCCTGCCGATCGAATCCCACCCGCTGCAAGCGCTGGTGTCCGAGCCGATCAAGCCGATTATCGACAGCGTGATCATGTCCAACGCCGTACACGGTTACATCAGCCAGTCCGACAAGGGCGACCTGGTGATCGGCGCCGGTATCGACGGCTACAACGGCTATGGCCAGCGTGGTTCGTACCCGGTGATCGAGCACACCATCCAGGCCATCGTCGAGATGTTCCCGGTCTTGTCCCGCGTACGCATGAACCGGCAGTGGGGCGGCATCGTCGACACCACGCCGGATGCCTGCCCGATCATCTCGAAAACCCCGGTCCCGAACATGTTCTTCAACTGCGGTTGGGGCACCGGTGGCTTCAAGGCAACACCTGGTTCGGGCAACGTATTTGCCGCGAGCCTGGCCAAGGGTGAAATGCACCCATTGGCCGCACCTTTCTCCATCGACCGTTTCCACAACGGTGCGTTGATCGATGAACACGGCGCTGCTGCGGTTGCCCACTAACAGGAGAAATCCCCATGTTGCATATCTTCTGTCCTCACTGCGGCGAGCTGCGCTCTGAAGAGGAATTCCACGCATCCGGCCAGGCGCACATCCCGCGTCCACTGGATCCGAACACCTGCACCGACGAGGAGTGGGGCGACTACATGTTCTTCCGCGATAACCCTCGCGGCCTGCACCACGAGCTGTGGGATCACGTTGCCGGTTGCCGTCAGTACTTCAACGTCACCCGCGACACCGTTACCTACGAGATTCTCGAGACTTACAAGATCGGCACCAAGCCACAATTCACCGACAAGACCGATAGCTCGAAAGCGGCTACGACGGCTCTGGGAGAGAAGGTATGAGCCAGATCAATCGCCTGTCCAACGGCGGACGGATCGACCGCAACAAAGTGCTGAGCTTCACCTTCAACGGCCAGACCTACAAAGGCTTTGAAGGCGATTCCCTGGCCGCTGCACTGCTGGCCAACGGCGTCGACATCATCGGTCGCAGCTTCAAGTATTCCCGTCCGCGCGGCATCTTCGCCGCCGGTGCTGAAGAGCCGAACGCCGTGCTGCAGATCGGCGCGACTGAAGCCACGCAAATTCCGAACGTACGCGCCACGCAACAAGCGCTGTACCAGGGCCTGGTCGCCACCAGCACCAACGGCTGGCCGAGCGTGAACAACGACATGATGGGGATTCTCGGCAAGGTCGGCGGCAAGCTGATGCCGCCGGGCTTCTACTACAAAACCTTCATGTACCCGCAATCGTTCTGGATGACTTACGAGAAGTACATTCGTAAGGCTGCCGGTCTTGGCCGCTCGCCGACCGAGAACGATCCGGACACCTACGACTACATGAACCAGCACTGCGACGTGCTGATCGTCGGCGGTGGCCCGGCTGGCCTGGCCGCTGCTTTGGCAGCCGCTCGCAGCGGTGCTCGCGTCATTCTGGCCGATGAGCAGGAAGAGTTCGGCGGCAGCCTGCTCGACTCCCGCGAAAGCCTCGACGGCAAACCAGCCGTGGAATGGGTCGCCAGCGTCCTCGACGAACTGAAGAACACCCCGGACGTGCTGCTGTTGCCGCGCGCCACGGTCAACGGCTACCACGACCATAACTTCCTGACCATCCATGAGCGCCTGACCGATCACCTCGGCGACCGCGCCCCGATTGGCCAGGTGCGTCAGCGCATCCACCGGGTTCGCGCCAAGCGTGTGGTGCTGGCGACCGGCGCTCACGAGCGTCCACTGGTCTACGGCAACAACGACGTGCCGGGCAACATGCTCGCCGGCGCTGTGTCGACTTACGTCCGTCGCTACGGCGTGGCACCGGGTAAAAAACTGGTGCTGTCGACCAACAACGATCACGCCTACCGCGTTGCTTTGGATTGGCTCGACGCCAGCCTGCAAGTCGTGGCCATCGCCGACGCCCGCAGCAATCCGCGTGGTGCACTGGTTGAAGAAGCCCGCGCCAAAGGCATTCGCATCCTGACCGGCAGCGCCGTTATCGAGGCCCGTGGCAGCAAGCACGTGACCGCCGCTCGCGTTGCCGCGATCGACGTCAAAGCCCACGCCGTGACCAGCCCAGGCGAGTGGCTCGAATGCGACCTGGTTGCCAGTTCCGGCGGTTACAGCCCGGTGGTTCACCTGGCTTCGCACTTGGGTGGCAAGCCAATCTGGCGTGAAGACATCCTCGGTTTCGTACCGGGCGAAGCACCGCAGAAACGCGTGTGCGTCGGTGGCATCAACGGCGTCTACGGCCTCGGCGATTCGCTGGCCGACGGTTTTGAAGGCGGCGCTCGCGCAGCCAGCGAAGCCGGTTTCAGCGTGGTCGAAGGCTCCTTGCCGAAAGCCCTGAGCCGTCTGGAAGAGCCTACGTTGGCGCTGTTCCAGGTGCCGCATGAAAAGAACACCGCACGTGCGCCGAAGCAATTCGTCGACCTGCAAAACGACGTCACCGCCGCCGCCATCGAACTGGCGACCCGCGAAGGCTTCGAGTCGGTCGAGCACGTCAAACGCTACACCGCACTGGGCTTCGGTACTGACCAGGGCAAGCTCGGCAACGTCAACGGCCTGGCCATCGCGGCCCGTTCGCTGAACGTGACCATCCCGCAGATGGGCACCACCATGTTCCGTCCGAACTACACGCCGGTGACTTTCGGCGCCGTGGCCGGCCGTCACTGTGGGCACATCTTCGAACCTGTACGCTTCACTGCGCTGCATCACTGGCACGTGAAGAATGGCGCCGAATTCGAAGACGTCGGTCAGTGGAAACGTCCTTGGTACTTCCCGAAAAACGGTGAAGACATTCACGCCGCCGTGAAACGCGAATGCAAAGCCGTGCGCGACAGCGTCGGCCTGCTGGATGCGTCGACCCTCGGCAAGATCGACATTCAAGGCCCGGATGCGCGTGAGTTCCTCAACCGCGTCTACACCAACGCCTGGACCAAGCTCGACGTGGGCAAGGCGCGTTATGGCCTGATGTGCAAAGAAGACGGCATGGTCTTCGACGACGGCGTCACCGCTTGCCTCGCCGACAACCATTTCGTGATGACCACCACCACCGGCGGCGCTGCGCGCGTGCTGCAATGGCTGGAAATCTACTCACAGACCGAATGGCCAGAGCTGAAGGTGTACTTCACTTCCGTGACGGATCACTGGGCAACCATGACCCTGTCCGGGCCGAACAGCCGCAAGCTGCTCAGCGAAGTCACCGACATCGACCTGAGCAACGAAGCCTTCCCGTTCATGACCTGGAAAGAAGGCCTGGTCGGCGGTGTACCGGCGCGGGTGTTCCGGATCTCGTTTACCGGTGAGCTGTCGTACGAAGTCAACGTGCAAGCCGACTACGCCATGGGCGTGCTCGAAAAAATCGCCGAGGCCGGCAAGCAGTACAACCTGACGCCGTACGGCACCGAAACCATGCACATCCTGCGTGCGGAGAAGGGCTTCATCATCGTCGGTCAGGACACTGACAGCTCGATGACCCCGGACGACCTGAACATGGGCTGGTGTGTCGGTCGCACCAAACCGTTCTCGTGGATCGGCTGGCGTGGCATGAATCGCGAAGACTGCGTGCGTGATCAACGTAAACAACTGGTGGGCCTGAAGCCGATCGATCCGACCAAATGGCTGCCGGAAGGTGCGCAACTGGTGTTCAACACCAAGCAAACGATCCCGATGACGATGGTCGGTCACGTCACCTCCAGCTACCTGCACAACTCCCTCGGCTATTCGTTTGCCATGGGCGTGGTCAAGGGCGGCTTGAAGCGGATCGGCGAGCGCGTATTCGCACCGCTGGCCGATGGCAGCGTGATCGAGGCGGAAATCGTTTCTTCGGTGTTCTTCGATCCGAAAGGCGATCGCCAGAACATCTGACACCATAGCCCCTGTAGGAGCGAGGCTTGCCCGCGAAGAACGATGACGCGGTGCCTCAGTAAAACCGAGTCGATGCCTTCGCGGGCAAGCCTCGCTCCCACAGGTGAGATGCAAGAACTTCAGGAACAGGTGCTTTATGACCGCAGCCAATGTTTACCAACAACGCCCAACCACCGGGGCCAAGGCCGAGTCGTCGCTGCATCATGCCGACCTCGCCAGCCTGGTCGGCAAGGGCCGCAAAAACGCCGGCGTGATCGTGCGTGAGAAAAAACTCCTCGGCCACCTGACCATCCGTGGCGATGGCCACGATGCCGCGTTCGCCGCTGGCGTGCACAAGGCCCTGGGCATTGAATTGCCGAGTGCGCTGACCGTGATCGTCAAGGGTGAAACCAGCCTGCAATGGATGGGGCCGGATGAGTATTTGCTGATTGTGCCGACCGGCGAAGAATTTGCCGCCGAGAAAAAGCTCCGTGAAGCGCTGGGCGACCTGCACATCCAGATCGTCAACGTCAGCGGTGGCCAGCAGATCCTCGAACTGAGCGGTCCGAACGTACGCCAGGTGCTGATGAAGTCCACCAGCTACGACGTACACCCCAACAGCTTCCCGGTCGGCAAGGCTGTCGGCACCGTGTTTGCCAAATCGCAACTGGTGATCCGCCACACCGCCGAAGACACCTGGGAACTGCTGATCCGTCGCAGCTTCTCGGATTACTGGTGGTTGTGGTTGCAGGATGCGGCGGCCGAGTACGGGCTTAGCGTTCAGGCTTGAGATTTTATCGCCGGCAAGCCGGCTCCTACAGTTGTTCATCTGACCTGTAGGAGCCGGCTTGCCGGCGATCAACCGCGCAGCGGTTGCCCATAACAACAGGAGTCACCGCACTATGAGCCGCGCCCCAGACACATGGATTCTGACCGCCGACTGCCCAAGCGTCCTCGGCACCGTGGACGCGGTGACCCGCTTTCTGTTCGAGCAGGGCTGCTACGTCACCGAGCACCATTCGTTCGATGACCGGCTCTCGGGTCGTTTCTTCATTCGCGTGGAATTCCGTCAGCCTGACGGCTTCGACGAACAAGCCTTCCGCGCAGGGCTGGAAGAGCGTGGCCAGGCGTTCGGCATGATCTTCGAGCTGACCCCGCCGCATCACCGCCCGAAAGTGGTGATCATGGTCTCCAAGGCCGATCACTGCCTCAACGATTTGCTCTACCGCCAACGCATCGGCCAGTTGTCGATGGACGTCGCCGCCGTGGTTTCCAACCACCCGGACCTCAAGCCGTTGGCTGACTGGCACCAGATTCCGTATTACCACTTCCCGCTCGACCCGAACGACAAGCCGTCGCAAGAGCGTCAGGTGTTGCAGGTGATCGAAGAATCCGGCGCCGAACTGGTGATCCTTGCGCGCTATATGCAGGTGTTGTCGCCGGAGCTGTGCCGCAAACTCGATGGCAAGGCGATCAATATCCACCACTCCCTGCTGCCCGGTTTCAAAGGCGCCAAGCCGTATCACCAGGCCTATAACAAGGGCGTGAAACTGGTCGGCGCCACAGCGCATTACATCAACAACGACCTGGACGAAGGCCCGATCATCGCCCAGGGCGTGGAGGTGGTGGACCACAGTCATTACCCGGAAGATTTGATCGCCAAGGGGCGGGATATCGAGGGGCTGACGTTGGCGCGGGCGGTTGGGTATCACATCGAAAGAAGGGTGTTTTTGAACGCCAATCGCACCGTCGTTCTTTAGATTTTGGGGCTGCTTCGCAGCCCATCGCCAGCAAGCCGGCTCCTACAGGGATTGAGGGCCGCCACAAAATTCGGCAATGGACGCGATCCCCTGTAGGAGCCGGCTTGCTGGCGATGAGGCCCTTACAAACAACACAAGACACACAGGCAATAACCCGAGCAATCAACGCGCCGCCGATCCTGGGCGACGCGGCTATTACATAAAAACAACAGCGAGGTGAAAGCATGTCTGGCAATCGTGGTGTGGTGTATCTCGGCGCTGGCAAGGTCGAAGTACAGAAAATCGACTATCCGAAAATGCAGGACCCGCGTGGCAGGAAGATCAATCACGCCGTGATCCTGCGCGTGGTTTCCACCAACATCTGTGGTTCCGACCAGCACATGGTGCGCGGTCGTACCACCGCTCAAACCGGTCTGGTACTGGGTCACGAAATCACCGGTGAAGTGATCGAGAAGGGCAGCGACGTCGAGAACCTGCAAATCGGCGACCTGGTGTCCGTTCCGTTCAACGTGGCTTGCGGGCGCTGCCGTTCCTGCAAGGAAATGCACACCGGCGTCTGCCTCAGCGTTAACCCGGCGCGTCCGGGCGGTGCTTACGGTTACGTCGACATGGGCGACTGGACCGGCGGCCAGGCTGAATACGCAATGGTGCCGTACGCTGACTTCAACCTGCTGAAACTGCCTGACCGCGATCGCGCGATGGAAAAAATCCGCGATCTGACCTGCCTCTCCGACATCCTGCCGACCGGTTACCACGGCGCAGTGACTGCCGGCGTTGGCCCAGGCAGCACGGTGTACATCGCCGGTGCCGGTCCGGTTGGTCTGGCGGCTGCCGCTTCCGCTCGCCTGCTGGGTGCGGCAGTGGTCATCGTCGGTGACGTCAACACCGTTCGCCTGGCGCACGCCAAGGCGCAGGGCTTCGAAATCGCCGACCTGTCCCTGGACACCCCACTGCACGAACAAATCGCTGCATTGCTGGGTGAACCAGAAGTGGATTGCGCCATCGACGCCGTGGGCTTCGAAGCGCGCGGTCACGGCCATGACGGCGTGAAGCACGAGGCTCCGGCCACTGTGCTCAACTCGCTGATGGGCGTGGTTCGGGTAGCCGGCAAAATCGGTATCCCAGGCCTGTACGTCACCGAAGATCCGGGTGCCGTGGACGCCGCCGCGAAAATGGGCAGCCTGAGCATTCGCTTCGGTCTGGGCTGGGCCAAATCCCACAGCTTCCACACCGGCCAGACCCCGGTGATGAAGTACAACCGCCAGCTGATGCAGGCGATCATGTGGGACCGCATCAACATCGCCGAAGTGGTGGGCGTTCAGGTGATCAGCCTGGATCAGGCACCGCAGGGCTATGGCGAGTTTGATGCGGGCGTGCCGAAGAAGTTTGTGATCGATCCACACAAACTGTTCAGCGCGGCATAAGGCTTCACGCAATGCAAAACGGCGACCCTCGGGTCGCCGTTTTTGTTTGAGTCATCCATCTGTCCGGTGACGAACGGGCTCAAAATGGGCGTAGCGCTGAGGAACATGCCGGCAGAAGCCGAGTCAAACCGGCAGGTTTTTCCGCCCATTGCCGGGCGGTTTTCATGGCTCAAGAGGATGTCTGGATGAAGGTTTCACGTGGTTTTGTACTGGCATCGCTCATGACTCTGGTGGCCAGTCCGGTCTTCGCTCAGTTCAGCTTGAGTGATGCAGCCAGTGCCATTTCCGGCATGAAGGGCGACAACGCCGCCACAGCGACAGCGCCGACTGCTGAAACAGCCGATCTGCTGGGTGCGCTCAGCGAGTTGAACCTGACGCCACAACAATTGCTTGGCGGTACCGGAGCGATGCTCGGCCTGGCGAAGAATCAATTGAGTTCGACCGACTATTCGGAACTGGCCCAAAGCGTACCGGGCATCGACATGCTGTCCGGCGGCGGTGAACTGGGTGCCATCGCCGGTTTGCTCGGTTCGTCCGGCAAGGTGGCCGGGCTGGACAATGTCTTGGGCAACGTCAAGGACACCAATGACCTGAACAATGCGTTCAGCGCATTGGGCATGGAAAGCGGCATGATCGGTCAGTTTGCCCCGCTGATTCTGCAATACCTCGGTCAGCAGGGCGTCGCCGGTTCGCTGCTGCAGAACCTGGGCGGGATCTGGGGCGCCGGCACCTGATTCAGCGGCGCTCGGCGCGCAAGGCGTCGATGCGCCGGTCCTTCTCGATCCAGAGCTGGTTGACCCAGTTCTGGACCGTTTCGCGAAACACCGGATCGTTCTCGTAATCGCCCTGCCACAGCGCGGGGTCGAGTTCGCGGGTCTTGATGTCGATGATGACCCTTGGCACGTTGCCGCTGATCAAATCCCAAAACCCCGGAATCTTCTGCTGCGGATACACCACCGTCACATCGAGAATGGCGTCCAGCTGTTCACCCATTGCCGCCAGCACAAACGCCACGCCGCCAGCCTTGGGCTTGAGCAAATGGGTGAACGGTGACTGCTGCTGAGTGCTTTTCGCCGCCGTGAACCGGGTGCCTTCCAGGTAATTGACCACCGTTACGGGCTGGCGCTTGAACAGCTCGCACGCGGCTTTGGTGATCTCCAGATCCTTGCCGGCAAGTTGCGGGTTCTTTGCCAGAAAGGCCTTGGTGTAGCGCTTCATGAACGGGTAATCCAGTGCCCACCAGGCCAGGCCGAGGAATGGCACCCAGATCAGTTCTTTCTTGAGGAAGAATTTGAAAAACGGCGTGCGCCGGTTGAGCGTCTGGATCAATGCCGGAATGTCCACCCAGGATTGGTGGTTGCTGATCACAAGGTACGACGTGTCGACCCGCAGGTCATCGCCGCCCCGCACGTCCCATTGCGTGGGGATGCACAGACGGAAGATCAGCTTGTCGATCTCGGCCCAGGTCTCGGCGATCCACATCACTGCCGCTGATGCGTAATCACGCAAGCGGCCGGGCAGGACCAGTTTGAGCAGGGCAAACACCATCAGCGGCCCGAACAGGACCAGGGTGTTGAGCAACAGCAGCAGGGTAACGAAACAGCCGGTGAGCAGGCGGCGCATAAGTAACTCTTGAAAGCGTCTGGGCGCGCCATGATAAGCAGCTTCGGGCGGCAGGCCAAATCGGGGGGGAACGAATGTTTCACGGTTGCGTGGGTATGCTGGAACTGTGGTGATCATTCCGGCCTCTTCGCGGGCAAGCCTCGCTCCTACAGGTTTCCCGCTATCCATGTAGGAGCGAGGCTTGCCCGCGAAGCGATCTCAAGAACGAACGAATTGCCCACTGACGGTCTAAAATTCCGCTGCCCACTTTCCCAGGATGCCCCTTACGTGAAATCCCTCATCGCATTGCTTTCCCTCGTGGCCCTTCCGGTCCTGGCCGCCGAGCCGACCCTGTACGGTCGCTACGAATACATTGCGCTGCCGGAAATCGGCGGCGAAGTCCTCAAGGCCAAAATGGACACCGGCGCCCTGACCGCCTCGCTGTCGGCCAAGGACATCGAAACCTTCACCCGCGATGGCGATGAATGGGTGCGCTTCCGTCTCGCCACCAAAGACGCGAGCAACAAGGTCTACGAACACAAGGTCGCGCGGATCAGCAAGATCAAGACCCGCTCCGAAGAGGACGAGGGTGAAGATGTAGCGGCGCCCACCAAGCGCCCGGTGGTCGATCTGGAACTGTGCCTGGGTAACGTCAAGCGCACGGTTGAGGTCAACCTCACCGACCGCAGCAGCTTCAACTATCCGCTGCTGATCGGCGCCAAAGCCCTGCGTGAGTTCGGCGCGGCCGTGAACCCGGCGCGACGTTTTACGGCGGACAAGCCCGACTGTTGATTTCAAGTGGTCTCATTGACGTGACATGAGGCATGGGGCACCGTTCGCCCACTCAACTGCCGGGCTCGGACGCCATGCCTCATATCCTGATTGTCGAAGACGAAGCGGCGATTGCCGATACCCTGATTTTTGCCTTGCAGGGAGAAGGGTTCACCACCACCTGGTTGAGCCTTGGCGCTGCTGCGCTTGAACATCAGCACCAGACACCGGCCGATTTGATCATTCTGGATATCGGTCTGCCAGACATCAGCGGCTTTGAAACCTGCAAGCAGTTGCGGCGTTTCAGTGAAGTCCCGGTGATTTTCCTCAGCGCGCGCGATGCCGAAATCGACCGCGTGGTGGGACTGGAAATTGGCGCCGATGATTACGTCGTCAAGCCATTCAGCCCGCGGGAAGTGGCGGCACGCGTCCGGGCGATTCTCAAACGCATGGTCCCGCGAGCATCGCCCAATGTTTCTTCGGTGTTATTTCGCATCGACAACGAGCGCGTGCAAATCAGCTATCGCAATCAGGCCTTGAATCTCACCCGCCATGAATTCCGATTGCTGCAATGTCTGATCGAGCAACCCGAGCGCGTCTTCAGCCGCGAGCAATTGCTCGACGCGTTGGGGGTTGCGGCTGATGCCGGGTACGAGCGCAGCATCGACAGCCACATCAAGAGCGTGCGCGCCAAATTGCGTCTGGTGAAGGCTGATGCCGAACCGATCCAGACCCATCGCGGCCTCGGTTACAGCTACAGTCCGGGGCACAGCTGATGCCCTTGGGGATCCGGATATTCCTGGTCTATGTGCTGTTCATCGGCCTGACCGGCTACTTCGTGCTGAACACCGTGATGGAGGAAATCCGCCCCGGTGTGCGTCAGTCCACCGAAGAAACCCTGGTCGACACCGCCAACCTGATGGCCGAAATCCTGCGCGATGATTTCAAGGCCGGCACGCTCAATCAGAACCGTTGGCCCGAATTGCTCAAGGCCTATGGCGAGCGGCAGCCGAAGGCGAGCATCTGGGGGTTGCCGAAAAATCAGGTCAACCACCGTATCTACGTCACCGACGCCAAGGGCATCGTGGTACTGGATTCCAGCGGTGTGGCGGTGGGTCAGGATTACTCGCGCTGGAACGATGTTCTGCTGACTTTGCGCGGTGAGTACGGCGCCCGCTCCAGTCGCAGCGATCCGAATGATGCCAGCTCTTCGGTGATGCACGTTGGTGCGCCGATCCGCGACAACGGTCGGATCATCGGCGTGGTCACCGTGGCCAAACCCAACAGCTCGTTGCAGCCTTACGTCGATCGCACCGAGCGTCGATTGCTCGCGTATGGCGCCGGGCTGATCGGCCTCGGCTTGCTGTTTGGTGCGTTGCTGTCGTGGTGGCTGAGCGCGGCATTGCGGCGCTTGACCGCTTATGCGAAAGCCGTGAGTGAAGGCCGGCGAGTCGAGGTTCCGCACTATCGCGGCGGCGAGCTGGAGCAACTGGCGACCGCCGTGGAACAGATGCGCACGCAGCTCGAAGGCAAGGCCTACGTCGAGCGTTATGTACACACGCTGACCCATGAATTGAAGAGCCCGCTGGCGGCGATTCGCGGTGCGGCGGAGTTGCTGCAAGGGGAGATGCCGTTGGCGCAACGGCAGCGTTTCGTCAGCAACATCGACAGCGAAAGCGTGCGGATGCAGCAGTTGATCGAACGGTTGCTGAACCTGGCGCAGGTTGAGCAGCGCCAAGGCTTGGAAGAGCGGGTGGTCGTGCCGTTGGCGGATTTGGTCGATGAGTTGCTGAGTGCTCAGGCCGGGCGCATCGAAGGCAAACGGTTACGCGTGGATCAGGCGATTCCAGGGGATCTGGCGCTGACCGGTGAACCGTTTCTGTTGCGTCAGGCGCTGGGTAATCTGCTGGAAAATGCGCTGGATTTCACGCCGGTGAATGGCGTGCTGCGATTCAGCGCCGAGCGGATTGGCGAACAGATTGAGTTCAAACTGTTCAATCAGGCCGAAGCGATTCCCGAATACGCGTTGCCGCGATTGAGTGAGCGCTTCTACTCGTTGCCGCGTCCGGACAGTGGCCGCAAGAGCACCGGGCTTGGGCTCAATTTTGTGGAGGAGGTGGTGAAGCTGCATGGCGGGACATTGAGCATTGGCAATGTCGAGGGCGGGGTTGAAGTGACTTTGCGTCTGGCTTAGAACCGAGTCGCGGCCAATCGCCGGCCCAGTCTCCACATAATCTCCATACTTCCCCCACAAAACCCCCACACACCCATCCCAGACTCTCCCCATCCAAACAGGGAGAGTCCCATGAACCGAAATCTGACCATAAAACTCGGGGCCATTGCCCTGCTGATTCTGTTGCTGCTGATCCCGTTGCTGATGATCAACGGCGTGATCCAGGAGCGCCAGGAACTGCGCGACGGTGTGCTCGAAGACATCGCGCGCAGTTCCAGCTACAGCCAGCGCCTGAGCGGGCCGCTGATGGTGGTGCCTTATCGCAAAGTGGTGCGCACCTGGAAGCTCAACGAAAAAACCAACGAACGTTACCAGGACATCGGCGAAGAGCGCGGCCGTTTGTACTTCCTGCCGGAGCGTTTCGAACTCGACGGGCAGGTTCAGACCGAGCTGCGTTCCCGGGGCATCTACGAGGCGCGGCTGTTCCACGCCGACAACCGCATCAGCGGACACTTCTCGGTGCCGGCGCAACTGGGCATCAAGGAAAATTTCGCCGACTACCAGTTCGATCAGCCGTTCCTCGCGGTTGGGATCAGCGACATTCGCGGCATCGAGAACGCATTGAAACTGGAACTCAATGACCAGCGCCTGGACTTCATCCCCGGCAGTCAGGTGGGCTGGTTGGGCGAAGGTGTGCACGTGACGCTGCCAGCGCTTGACCCACGTCAGGCCACGGAGCTGGCCTTCGGTTTCGACCTGCGCCTGCAAGGCACCGGCCAGTTGCAGGTTCTCCCGGTGGGCAAGACCAGCAAAGTCTCGCTGGCCGCCAACTGGCCGCATCCGAGCTTCATCGGCAATTATTTGCCGGCCCAGCGCGAAGTCTCCGACCAGGGCTTTACCGCGAATTGGCAGACCTCGTTTTTCTCCACCAACCTGCAAGAAGCGCTGAGCAGTTGCGTGTCCGGCCGCGACTGTGACGCGTTCAGCGGCCGCAGCTTCGGCGTGAGCTTCATCGACCCGGTGGACCAGTACCTGAAAAGCGACCGGGCGATCAAATACGCACTGTTGTTCATCGTCCTGACGTTCGCAGGTTTCTTCCTCTTCGAAGTGCTGAAAAGCCTGGCGGTGCACCCGGTGCAATACGCGTTGGTGGGCGTGGCGCTGGCGTTCTTTTATCTGCTGTTGCTGTCGTTGTCCGAGCACATCGGTTTTGCCCTGGCGTATCTGTTGTCGGCCAGTGGCTGCGTGTTGTTGATCGGTTTCTATGTCTGCCACGTGCTGCGCAGCGTGCGCCACGGCTTGAGTTTTTCGGCAGGATTGGCGGCGTTGTATGGCCTGCTCTATGGCTTGTTGAGCGCCGAGGATTACGCGCTGTTGATGGGGTCGTTGCTGCTGTTCGGGTTGCTGGGTGTGTTTATGGTGCTGACCCGCAAGCTGGATTGGTACGGGATCGGGCAGAAGACAGCCAAGCCGCTGAAATTCGATATCGGGGTGGTGGAATGAGCCGGTCGTTGGGGTTGCGTGAGGATCAGCGGGAGGGGGAGGTGTTGGCGACGCTGATTTTTGGGTTGTTTCCGGTAGATCCGGTGTGGTGCATTCGCGAGCAAGCCCGCTCCCACAATGGATCTCCAGTGTGCACAGAATTCATACACACCACAGATCAAAATGTGGGAGCGGGCTTGCTCGCGAAGAGGCCGGAACAGTCAGCGAAAACCTAGACTTTAGGCATCGTCGCCACCATCGAAGGCCGCTGACTCACCTCAAAATACCAGTCCGCCAGCTTCGGATTCACCTCGCGCCATCCCAGGTCCGGATGGCGCAAATCCACGTAACCCAACGCACACGCCACACTGATCGCCGCCACATCGAAATGGCTGGTCAGCTCGGCAATCGCGTCTTTTTCCAGCAACGCCAAGGCGCGGCGGATCTTGTCGCGCTGGCCATCGAGCCATTCGTCCCAGTGTTTTTCCGGGGCGCGCAGGGCGACTTCGTAACGCACCAGCACCGCAGCGTCCATGATCCCGTCGGCAAGGGACGCCAGGGTCAGGCGACGCCAGCGTGCCGAGCCTTCGCGAGGAATCAGCGGGTTGCCGACGTGTTGGTGGTCGAGGTAATCGAGAATCACCCGGCTGTCATGGATGACGTTGCCGTCGGCCAGGCGCAGGGCCGGGATTTTACTCAGCGGGTTGTCATCGATCAGGGGCAGGTCCGGGGCGACCGGGGTCAGCACACAGTTTTGCAGGGCGACGCGGTCTTGCTGACCGGTCTCGTGCAGCAGCACCATGACTTTGCGAACGAAGGGCGACAACGGGTTGTGGTAGAGGGTCATGCTCGGGGCGGACATGGCAGCATCTCGGTCGGTTTGCAGTGTCGGGAGCATAGCGCGTGGATCACACAACTTGTAGGAGCGAAGCTTGCTCGCGATGGAGGATAACGATAACGCGTAAAACCAGATGCCCAGTGGAGTCCTCGGGTTTTTCGCGAGCAAGCTTCGCTCCTACAGGTTTGGTGTGGTTATCGGCGTTGCAGGAGGCCGCGCAGGGCGAGGGTTGCGGGAACACCCAGACCGAGCCAGCTCAAGCCATCCCACACGCCATCACCCAGTAACGCGGCGAACAACCCGGCAGCGCTGAGCAGCGCGATGACCGTCGGCGTAGAGAAGACCTTCCAGAAGTTCGACTGCCGCGGCTTCATGCGTTGGCCTCCGCTTGTTCCAGTACAGGCCTTGCCGCTTTGCGCCGCACCACCCACAGGTAAACCCCGCTGCCGAGCACGATGATGGTCAGCATATCGAGGGTCGCCCAGAGGATTTTCATCGGCATGCCGCCGTAGTCACCGAAGTGCAACGGCTGCGACATGCCCATGGCGTCCATGTACCACGGCCGTTCGGCCACGGCGGTGACTTGCAGGGTGCTGGCGTCGATCAGCACCGGCGTCAGCAGGTGCGAGGTCAGGTGCGTGCTGCCCTTCATGAACACCGCGTAATGGTGCTCACTGGAAAATCGCGTGCCGGGGAAGGCGATGAAGTCTGGCTGCATACTGGGCGCGACTTCTTTGGCGATGTCGAGCAAGCGGGTTGCAGGCGCGAGTTGCGTCAGCGCCGGCGCATCGCGATACGGTGCAACCATCGCGCTCAGGCTGTCATTGCGCCACGCGGCGATCAGCAGGTCGGCGCAGGCACTGATGACGCCGGTGACGCCGACCACCAGCGCCCAGGTCAGGGTGACGACGCCGATCAGGTTATGCAGGTCGAGCCAGCGCAGGCGCGTGGATTTATCCTGGCGCACCGTGGCGAATTTCAATCGACGCATGAACGGCAGGTACAGCACCGTCCCGGACACGATAGCCACTACAAACAGAATCCCCATGAACGCCAGCAGCAGCTTGCCCGGCAGGCCGGCGAACATGTCCACGTGCAGGCGCAGCATGACCATCATGAAGCCGCCGTTGGCCGATGGCATCTCCAGCGCTTCACCGGTGCGAGCGTCGAGCATGAAGGTGTGCGACGAATTCGGTTCGGTGCCGGCAGTGGCCGCCATGATCGCGATGGCGGCGTTCGGTTCGTCTTCGTCGAAGCCGAAATACTGCATGACTTCGCCGGGCCGATGTTTTTGAGCGGCCTGCACCAGCTGCTGCAGATTCAACTGCGGGGTGTCGGCCGGCAGCTGCTGCAACTCGGCGGCATCGCCCAGCAAGTGGTCGATTTCGTGGTGGAAGATCAACGGCAAGCCGGTCAGCGCCAGCATCAGCAGGAAGACCGTGCAGATCAGGCTGGTCCAGGTGTGGACGAAGGACCAGCGGCGAATGGTTTTGCTTTTCATGACCCATCCAAATGCAAAAGGGCCACGGCTGTACCGTGACCCTTGTGTGGCTGTGATCCGCTCAGCGGTTTACCACTTGTAGTTGACTGCCGCCACGACATTGCGCTCGTCGCCGTAGTAGCACCAAGTGCCATCGCAGGTCGACAGGTAGTCCTTGTTGAACAGGTTCTTCGCGGTGACGTCAACCGAAACGCCGGCCAGTACCGGGTTGATGCGGCTCAGGTCGTAATGCACGGCGGCGTCGTACACGGTGTACGAACCCACGTGACCATTGTTGGTGTTGGCCGTGTTGCCGTAGGTATCGCCGACATAACGCACGCCCGCGCCCACGCCAAAACCGTCAAGCACACCGGTATGCCATGTGTAATCGGACCACAGGGAGGCCTGATTGCGCGGGACCAGTTTCATCCGGTTGCCCTTGTCGTCGCCCTTGAGGATCTCAGTATCGGTGTAGGTGTAGGAACCCACCAGTTTCAGGTTGTCGGTAACATCGGAGACGGCTTCCAGCTCGATACCGCGCACTTTCAATTCACCGATCTGGCTGGTGACGTTGTTCTGCGACACCGACACGTTCTGCTGGCGAAGGTCGAACGCGGCGGCGGTCAGCAAGGTGCGGCTGCCTGGTGGCTGGTACTTCACGCCGACTTCGGTCTGCTTGCCTTCGGTGGGTTTGAACGACTGGGTCGAACGGGCATCAGCGCCCATCGAAGGCTGGAACGACTCGGTGTAGGAGATGTACGGCGTGATCCCGGAGTCGAACACGTAACTCAGGCCTGCGTTGCCGCTGAAAGCCTTGTCGCGCTGGGTGTTGGTGGCATCGCCCTGGTTATTGAACTGTGTCGAGCTGTGAATCCAGTCTTCGCGGCCGCCGAGGGTCAGGCGCCATTTGTCCAGGGAGATCTGGTCCTGGGCGTAGAGGCCGGTCTGGTTGGTTTTCTGGTTGTAGTCGTAAAAGGTGCTGTACGCGACGTTGGAGAAGTCCGCACCACGGATTGGCTTGATCACATTGCTGTCGGGTGCGTTGCCTTCCAGCCATTTGTAATTGGTGTTGGTCCGCTGGTGGTCTAGGCCCAACAGCACGACATGGCTCAGCGCACCGGTCTGGAAGTCGGCCTGGAAGTTATTGTCCACGGCGAACTGGCTGATGTCCTCATCAACCTGATCGACCAGACGGCGCAGGGTGCCGTCCGCCGCCACGACGTCACCGAACGACGCATAGGCTTGCTGGAACGACAGATCGCTTTTGGTGTAACGCAGGTTTTGCTTGAACTGCCAGACATCGTTCAGGCGATGGTCGAAGGCGTAACCCAGTGCGTAATAGGTGCGGTCGTAGTGATCGGAGTCCGGATCGCCAAGGTTTTTATGGTGCGAAATTTTCGCCCCGGCCGGAGAGGCCAGCTTGGTGCCTTGCAGAGGCAGGAACTGACCACTGACCCCGGTATCGTCGCGGGTGAACTGCGAGAGGAAGGTCAGGTGTGTGTCGTCATCGATGTTCCAGGTCAGGCTCGGTGCGAGGTTGTAGCGCTTGTCATCAATGTGGTCGACCGGCATGCCGCTGTCACGCACCACGCCGTCGACGCGGTACAGGAACTGACCCTCGTCATCGATTTTTCCGGTGCTGTCGAAGCTGATTTGCTTGCGATTGTTGCTGCCGACTTCAGCTCGCACTTCGTGGCTGGCAATGACGTCGGGACGGCGGCTGACCATGTCGAGCATGCCGCCCGGTGGCGTCTGGCCGTATACCGAAGAGGCCGGGCCGCGCAGGAGCGTGATGCGTTCCAGGTTCCAGGTTTCAGCCTTTGGGTTGGCGTAGGAGCCTTTTGGCAACGGCAGGCCGTCGAGGAACTGGGTTGGCTCGAAGCCGCGTACGCGCAGCCAGTCGGCGCGGGAGTCGCTGCCATAACTGCTGGCGATCACGCCTGGCATGTAACGCACGGCGTCATCGAGATTCTGTACGCCGCGATCTTCCATCTGGGCGCGGGTGATCACCGACATCGAGCGAGGTGCTTCGACGATCGGCGTATCGGTCTTGGTGCCGGCAGCGGTGCGAGTGGCGACGTAACCGTCAACCGGGCCCCAGGCGCTTTCAGTGTTTTCTACGCCGATCACGCTGGTTTCCGGCAGGGCCACCACGCCTTCAGGCATGGCCACCAGGCTGTAGGTGCCAGTGCTGCTCTGTTCCAGTTGCAGACCGGTGCCACGCAAAGCTGCCTGCAAGGCGCCAACCGCGTCGAACTGGCCATTGACCGGTGCCGACGTCTTGCCCGCCGCCAGCGACGGATTCAGCGACAGCGCCAGGCCTGACTGGCTGGCGATCTGGTTCAACGTTGTGGCCAATGGCGCGGCCGGCAGGTTGTAGGAACGAACGCTGGACGCTTGTTCGGCGGCGATCAGTTGGCTACTGGCCAGAGGGGCGCAAAGGGCAATGGCGACCGCCAGCAGACTGGGGCGCAACAAGGTGTTTAGCGAACGGGACATGCAACGGCTCCTGAAAGGGAATACTTCTCAATTGCCTAGGTGCCGGACGAGAATCAAAAAGTGATAGGCTGGATGAAAATAATTTCGATTCAGCAATTGTGGTGAGGCTGATGGCCTCTTCGCGGGCAAGCCTCGCTCCTACAGGGATTGTGCGTTACTCACGAAAGACTCAATCCCTGTAGGAGCGAGGCTTGCCCGCGAAGGCGTCGTGTCAGACACCGAAAAAATCAGGGCTTGGCATCAGCCTTCGCCACCGTCACCCACCACGGTGTGTGCTGTTCGATCTGCACCGGCAGTGTCGGCAACAGTGCGCTCAGCGCCAGGTCGGTGTCGTGCAACGGGAAACTGCCGGTGATGCGCAGGTCGGCGATCTCGGGTGCCACGCCCAGGTGCCCACGCCGATAACGACCGAGCTCGTGAACCAGGTCTTCCAGCCGTGCGTTGTCCACCACCAGCATGCCGCGGGTCCAGGCGTCGGCGCCGAGGTTGAGCGCGATGATCGGCCCCAGGCCATTGTTGCGCATCAGCACTTGCTGGCCTTCGTGCAGAATCTGTTCTTCAGTGCTCGACTCGGGGTGGGCGGCCACGGCGGACTGCAACACGCTCAGGCGCGTGCCTTCTTCCTCGCGCTTGACCAGGAACCGCGTGCCCAGTGCGCGCATGCTGCCTTCGCGGGTTTCGACGATAAACGGCCGGGCGTCGCCATGGCCGGTTTCGACGAGGATTTCCCCTTCCTGAAGAATCACCCGGCGCTGCTTCTCATCAAAACGCACATCCACGGCGCTGTGAGTGTTGAGGTTGATCAGCGTGCCGTCGCTCAGGCGCAGGGTGCGTTGCTCGCCGGTGGCGGTGCGCTGATCCGCCAGCCAATAGTCGACCGGCAGATAACGATCACCGGCAAACAGCGCCAGGCCAAGTACCGCAACGATGCTGGCCACGCCGCTGCCGAGTTTGCGCACCCGTCGGCGAATGCTTTCGCGCGATTGCAGCAACGCAGTGCGGGCCGGGCCGCTGGCCACGCTGAAACGCTGGTCGAGCATGCCCAACTGGCGCCAGGCGCGGGCGTGCTCTTCGTGGGCGGCGTGCCATTTGGCAAACTCTTCGCGCTCCACCGGAGTGCCGGAATCCAGCGACAATTGCCAGGCAATCGCCGCGTCCAGCACCTGTGCCGAGACGGGTTTGGAACTGACCGGGTTCACACCGGCTCACCGTACAGCGCGATGTAGCACTGACGAATGCCCTGCGCCAGGTACTGACGCACCCGCGGCACCGACACGCCCAGGCGCTGGGCGATTTCCGCGTGGCCGAGGCCGTCCAGACGGTTGTAGAGGAACGCCGCCCGCGCCTTGCTCGACAGCTTGCCGAGCAGGCGGTCGATGTTTTTCAGGTCTTCGAGGATCATTTGCTGTTCTTCCACCGACGGTTGTTCGCCTTCAGGGATCAGCATCAGTTCGGTGAGGTAGGCCTGTTCCAGCGCAGCGCGGCGGAAATAGTCGAACAGCAGGCCCTTGGCAATCGCCACCAGAAACGCCCGCGGTTCGCGAGGTTCGTTCAGTTGATCACGGCCCAGCAAGCGCACGAAGGTGTCCTGACTCAGGTCTTCGGCCCGTTGCGGGCAGGCGACATTGCGTCGAAGCCAGGCCAATAGCCAACTGCGGTGGTCGCGATATAGCGCACCGACGAGCTCACTGTGGGGGCTTTGGACTGACGACACGCAGCATCACCGATTGGGAAGTGTTAACTAACGAGAATTGTTCGCGATTGTGGCAGAGGCGGGGGAGGTAAGCAATTGGCCACTGGTCAGGTGGTTTTGGTGGGGGGCAGTTGGACCGTGTCATCGTTCTTCGCGGGCAAGCCTCGCTCCTACAGGATGGTGCGTTGCTCACGAACAACGTAAACCCTGTAGGAGCGAGGCTTGCCCGCGAAGGCGCCAGATCAGACGCCGCGAATTCAGAACGAAGGCGCCCGCTGCCTGCGCTTCCACTGATTCAACCGCTGTTGCAGATTCAACGGGCTATGAATCTGCTGCTGCCGCGCGCGGCTGAACAGGATCAGCGCCAGCTCGGCGGTCGCCAGCGCATCGGCACTGGCGTTGTGGCGTTCGAACACCTCGAGCTTGAACCAGTCGATCCACTCATCCAGCCCCGCCTCGCGAATGTGCGCCTGGGGGCAGAGCAGGGGGGCGATATCCGCCACATCCAGAAACGGATGCTGCAACTTGTAGCCCAGATGATCTTTCAGTGCGCGGCCGAGCATGTGCTGATCAAACGGCGCATGAAACGCCAGCACCGGGCTGTCGCCGACAAACTCCATGAACTCGACCAACGCCTGCGCCGGATCGCTGCCGGCGGCAATCGCGCTCGGGCCCAAGCCGTGAATCAACACGCTCGGCGCCACTTTCATGTCCGCGCATTGCAGGGTGCGTTCGAACTGCTGACTGAAGTCGATCGCCCCGTCCTCAATCACCACGGCACCGATGGACAACACCCGATCCTTGTTCAGGTTCAACCCCGTGGTTTCCAGATCCAGCACCACCCAGCGCTGCTCGCGCAGGCTGCATTCTCTGAGCTCGGCCCGCGCCGGCAAACGTTGCAGACGTTGCTGCAATTCCCCGGACAGCATCGGCCCTGCCGGGCGCAGCCATGAAAACAGGCTCATAGCTGATACCGCAGGGTCAGGCTGCTTTGCAGGCGTTGGGCCTGGCGCAGGGATTCACGCAGGATGCGTCGGTCCAGATGATTGAGGCTGTCGGGATCGACCCGGTTGGAGTAGGGCAAATTCTCCCGGGTCTGTAGCTGATGTTGCTGCATGCGGGTTTGCTGAATGAAGTGATACGCCTCTTCGTACGCCGCACCGTCCAGTCGATCGATGACTTCTTTGTCGACCAACTGGCGAAAGCGCTCCAGCGTATTGTTTGCCTCGATGCCATGGGCCAAGGCCAACAGTCGGGCGCCGTCGACAAACGGGGTCAGGCCCTGGACTTTCAGGTCCAGCGTGGCTTTCTCGCCATTTTTGCGCGCCAGCACAAACTCGCGGAAACGCCCTACGGGTGGACGGTTGCGCAGGGCGTTCTCGGCCATCATTCGCTGGAACAATCGGTTGTCGGCAACCTGATCGAGAATCCCCCGACGCAACTGCTCGCAGCTTTGCTCGTCGCCCCAGACCACGCGCAGGTCGAAATAGATGCTCGAACCCAGCAGGTTTTCCGGCGTCGCCTCGCGAATAAACGCCGCAAAACGCCGCGCCCATTCGGCCCGGGACAAACACAGCTCGGGGTTGCCGGCCATGATGTTGCCTTTGCACAGGGTAAAACCGCAGAGCGCCAGGCTCTGGTTGATCTGCTGAGCGATGGGCAGCAACTTGCCGCGAATCTCGGCAGCGTGCGCGGCGTCCCGCGCTTCGAACAGAATGCCGTTGTCCTGGTCAGTGTGCAGCGTCTGCTCGCGGCGGCCTTCGCTGCCGAAACACAACCAACTGAACGGTACGCCCGGGTCGCCTTTCTCGGCGAGGGTCAGTTCGATCACCCGGCACACGGTGTGATCGTTGAGCAGGGTGATGATGTGGGTGATCTGGGTCGAGGACGCACCGTGGGCCAGCATGCGCTCGACCAATTGACCGATCTCGCCGCGCAGCGCCACCAGGTTTTCCACGCGCTGGGCGCTGCGGATGGTTCGCGCCAGATGTACCAGGTCGACCCGTTGCAGGGAAAACAGGTCGCGCTCCGAGACCACGCCGCACAGACGCTGGTCCTTGACCAGGCAGACGTGGGCGATGTGCCGCTCGGTCATGGCAATCGCGGCATCGAAGGCGCTGTGGTCCGGCGTCAGGAAAAACGGCGCCTGGGTCATGTGTCGTTCGATGGCTTCGTTGAAGTCGTTGATGCCTTCGGCCACAACATGGCGCAAGTCGCGCAGGGTGAAAATACCCAACGGCGCCTTGTGTTCATCGACCACCACAATGCTGCCGACCTGTTGCTCGTGCATCAGGGTGACCGCTTCCCGCAGCGGCGTGGTCGGGCTGCACGTCACCGGGTGACGCATGGCCAGTTCGCCCAGACGGGTGTTCAGCGAGTATTGGGTGCCAAGGGTTTCCACGGCTTTTTGCTGGACTTGCTGGTTGACCTGGTCCAGCAAACTGCTCACGCCGCGTAGGGCAAAGTCGCGAAACGCGTTGGAAAGTGCGAACAGTTTGATGAACGCCAGCTTGTTCAGCTGTAGGCAAAAGGTGTCTTCGGCAGCCAGATGTTCGGTGCGCGTCGCACGCTCACCCAGCAGCGCGGCGAGGGGGAAACATTCGCCGGTGGTGATTTCGAAGGTGGTTTCCGTGCCGCCCTTGGCCGTGTGGGGACGTTCACCCACGACCCGGCCCTGTTTGACGACGTAGAAATGCTCAACCGGGCCATCGGCGGGCTTGATGATGCTCTCGCCGGGGGCATAAAAACGTAGCTGACATTGTTCAACCAGGTACGCCAGGTGAGCGTGTTCCATTTGATTGAAGGGCGGGAAGCGCTGAAGGAATTGCAAAGTGCCCTGGATGTTCTGCAATACCGCGGTTTTCCCTGCCTGTGTGAAGGCGTCCGCTTTACTCATAACCATTACCGCAGTCTTTTATGAATTGTTGTTGTCGGGTGACTCAGTCATGGTCGGCCCCTGCGCGCAGGGTGCCCATTGGACGTAAGTCTAGGTCGGGCCTTGCGGCGATGAAATTTCGGAAATGCCTTACACAATCTTGGGAAGAACCTATCCTTCCCCCTATAGGAAATAAATCCGACGAAGTGCACATTGACGGCCCGCTTAGCGATGTCTCACCACTGTGCTAGGGAATGATATTGGAAACTTAGAGAAAACCATGTCCGACCACGATATTTTGAGTGACGCCGAGCGCGAGGCGCTGAATGCCGTCATGCTGGAACCCGACCTGCCGCCGCAACGGGTACTGATCGTCGATGACGATAAAGATGCGCGCGAGCTGTTGTCGGAGATTCTTGGTCTGGATGGTATTCGTTGCATGACCGCAGCCAGTGGTGAAACCGCGCTCAAGATGCTGGCGGAGAAACCATCGATAGGCCTGGTGATTACTGATTTGCGGATGGGCCATATGGATGGCCTGGATTTGATCCGCCAGGTGCGCGAATCGGTCCGCGCGGCGATGCCGATCATCATCGTTTCCGGCGATGCCGACGTGAAGGACGCGATTGCCGCCATGCATTTGAGCGTGGTGGATTTTTTGCTCAAGCCGATTGATAGCGCGAAACTGCTAAAGCTGGTCAAACATGAGTTGGGGTTGGAGCCCTGATCCAGGCTATCTGTTGCCCATTTGATCGCCTTCGCGGGCAAGCCTCGCTCCTACAGGATGGTGCGTTGCTCACGAACACCGTAAACCCTGTAGGAGCGAGGCTTGCCCGCGAAGGCAACACCACTGATCTCAAGCAAACAAAAAAGGCCCTGATCCGAAGATCAGGGCCTTTTTTTGTCACGGCATCAACGCTCGGTTACAGGCCATTGGCAGCCTTGAACTCGCGACGACGACGGTGCAGAACCGGCTCGGTGTAGCCGTTCGGCTGTTTGGTGCCTTCAACCACCAGTTCGACCGCCGCCTGGAAGGCGATGTTGCTGTCGAAGTTCGGTGCCAGCGGACGGTACAGCGCGTCATTGGCGTTCTGACGGTCAACCACCGGCGCCATGCGCTTGAGGCTTTCCATCACTTGCGCTTCGGTGACGATGCCATGACGCAACCAGTTGGCGATGTGCTGGCTGGAGATACGCAGCGTGGCACGGTCTTCCATCAGGCCGATGTCATTGATGTCCGGCACTTTCGAGCAACCAACACCCTGGTCAATCCAGCGCACCACGTAACCGAGAATGCCCTGGGCGTTGTTGTCCAGTTCGTTCTTGATCTGTTCCGCAGTCCACTGCGGGTTTACCGCCAGCGGGATGGTCAGGATGTCATCCACCGAAGCGCGTGCACGTTTGGCCAGTTCGGCCTGACGGGCGAACACGTCGACCTTGTGGTAGTGCAGCGCGTGCAGCGCGGCCGCTGTCGGCGAAGGCACCCAAGCAGTGTTGGCGCCAGCCAATGGGTGAGCGATTTTCTGTTCAAGCATCGCCGCCATCAGGTCGGGCATCGCCCACATGCCTTTACCGATCTGTGCGCGACCTTGCAGGCCGGTGCTCAAACCGATATCGACGTTCCAGTTCTCGTAGGCGCCGATCCACTTCTCGGCCTTCATGTCGGCCTTGCGCACCATCGGGCCGGCTTCCATGGAGGTGTGGATTTCATCGCCCGTACGGTCGAGGAAACCGGTGTTGATGAACACCACGCGCTCGCTGGCGGCCTTGATGCAGGCCTTGAGGTTGACCGTGGTGCGGCGCTCCTCGTCCATGATCCCGACTTTCAGGGTGTTGCGCGGCAAGCCGAGCACGCCTTCGATGCGACCGAACAGCTCGTTGGTGAACGCAGCTTCTTCCGGACCGTGCATCTTCGGCTTCACGATGTAGACCGAACCGGTGCGGCTGTTCTTGCGCGAGCTGTTGCCGTTGAGGCTGTGGATCGCCGCCAGGCAGGTCACCAGGCCGTCGAGAATGCCTTCCGGCACTTCGTTGCCGTCTTTATCGAGGATCGCGTCGATGGTCATCAGGTGACCGACGTTGCGCACGAACAACAGCGAACGACCGTGCAGGCTCAGTTCCTTGCCATCAACGCCGGTGTAGGTGCGGTCGGCGTTCATGGTGCGGGTAAAGGTCTTGCCGCCCTTGGAGACTTCTTCCGACAGGTCGCCCTTCATCAGGCCGAGCCAGTTGCGGTAGATCACCACTTTGTCATCGGCATCGACAGCGGCGACGGAGTCTTCGCAGTCCATGATGGTGGTGAGTGCGGCTTCCATCAGGATGTCTTTGACGCCGGCAGCGTCGGTCTGGCCGACCGGAGTGCTGGCATCGACCTGGATTTCGAAATGCAGGCCGTTGTTTTTCAGCAGGATTGCGGTCGGTGCAGCGGCATCGCCGTGGAAACCGATCAACTGAGCGTCGTTGCGCAGGCCGCTGTTGCTGCCGCCTTTGAGGGCGACCACCAGTTTGCCGCCGACGATCTTGTAGCCGATGGAGTCGACGTGGGAGCCGGCAGCCAATGGCGCCGCTTCGTCGAGGAAGGCGCGAGCGAAGGCAATCACCTTGTCGCCGCGAACCTTGTTGTAGCCTTTGCCTTTTTCCGCGCCGTCAGCTTCGCTGATGGCGTCGGTGCCGTAGAGCGCGTCATACAGCGAACCCCAGCGGGCGTTCGAAGCATTGAGCGCGAAACGCGCATTCATCACCGGCACCACGAGCTGCGGGCCGGCCATGCGGGCGATTTCGTCATCGACGTTTTGCGTCGTTGCCTGGAAATCGGCCGCTTCTGGCAGCAGATAACCGATGTCTTGCAAGAAGGCTTTATAGGCCTTCGGGTCGTGGACCTGAGCTGTCCCAAGAGCTAGACGGGATTGGTGCCAGCCGTCGATACGAGCCTGGAAATCATCGCGTTTGGCGAGTAGGGCTTTGTTCTTCGGCGCCAGGTCGTGAATGACCTTGTCGGCACCGGCCCAGAATTTATCGGCGGTGAGGCCGGTTCCGGGAATGGCTTCGTTGTTCACGAAGTCGAACAGGACTTTGGCGACCTGCAGGCCACCGACTTGAACGTGTTCAGTCATTGCTTGCCTCACTCTGCTCAGCTATTTCGCTTTTCAGCTCTTCAAATTAACAATGAAGCCTCTGGCTATTTAAACCACAAACCCCTTCCACCAGTACATGCCATTTCGGGCGGCTGGGATGGAACCGATCAACGGCGTTGAGGCCTTGCTGATAGGGCTTTCAGGGCTGCGACCGCGCCTGTGGCAGACATCGATCCAACGTTATGTAGTGCGCGCTGCGGCATACTACATGATGAATTGCGGTTGTGAAAATTAGACTAATTACGTCGTTCTGCGACCCCGTGACGCATTGCCGTCACGTCGGGGATAGGGATGTTCTCAAAAAAGTATGAGATTGTTCCAGTTAAATATAAGAAGTTGTACACGATTTGTTGTTTGCTTTAGATTGGCGGTGCTCCGGATCGCTGGCAAGCCAGCTCCTACAAGGTTTGCGCAAGACCCTGTAGGAGCTGGCTTGCCAGCGATGGCGCCAGACGAATCAACACAGGATCGCCCCTTGCCTATACTTCTCTTTCTACAACAAAAGAGGGCTGCGCCATGGACCACCTCGTACTCACTGTTTTCGCACCGGACAAACCTGGGCAGGTCGAGCGCATCGCCCAGTGCATTGCCGAGCACGGAGGCAACTGGCTGGAAAGCCGCATGTCACGCATGGCCGGGCAGTTTGCCGGGATTCTTCGGGTGGGCGTGCCGGCCGAGGCCTACGACGAATTGGTCGATTCCTTACAGGCGTTGTCCGCCCACGGCATTCGCGTGCTGATCGCCGAAAGTGGCATCGAACAATCCTGCACCTGGAAACCGATTGCCATGGAATTGGTCGGCAATGATCGTCCGGGGATCGTGCGCGACATCACGCGTCTGTTGAGTGAACAAGGGGTCAACCTGGAGCGGCTGGTGACGGAAGTGCGTCCGGCGCCTATGAGCAGCGAGCCGTTGTTCCACGCCGAAGCGATTCTTGCGGTGCCGCTGACCTTGTCGCTGGACGTGTTGCAGTCGCGCCTGGAAACCCTGGCGGACGATTTGATGGTGGAGTTGGTATTGCGCAGCGACCCCTGACAGGGTTATCCAAGTTATACGTGCACCTGCCTGTGGATAACCTGTAGAGACAGCCCGCCAGCCCACGCCGGCCGGGCTTCTTCAAGATCTGATCAAAAAACCATCAGTTTCAACAAGTTGCGCACAAACGCCGGGGATCACGCTGTGGATAACCTTGGGAAGGATCGATGCAGGCCACGAGAGGCGTGGCCTGTAGAGGTTTGTACGATTTTTGATCAGCTGCGGCGGCGCAGACTTATCCACGCATCGATGCTGTAAACCGCCAGGCCTGCCCAGATAAAGATGAAGGCGACCAGTGTGCTGGACGACAGATGCTCGCCAAACAGCAGCACGGCTTGCAACAGCACCAATGTCGGCGCCAGGTACTGGAGAAATCCGAGTGTCGTGTAGGGCAAATGCCGTGCGGCGGCGTTGAAACACACCAGCGGCACCAGCGTTACCGGACCGGCAGCGACCAGCCACCAGGCTTCGGACGTGGTCCAGAATTCGGGTTGGGCGCTGACGGCCGTCTGATTGAAGAGCAGCCAGGCGATGGCAATCGGCACCAGCATCCAGGTTTCCACCACCAGGCCCGGTAGCGCCTTGACCGGCGCCTGCTTGCGGATCAATCCGTAGAAGCCGAACGTCAACGCCAGCACCAGCGACACCCACGGCAGACTGCCGACTTGCCACACCTGTTGCGCGACGCCGACCGCCGCCAGTCCCACGGCAATCCACTGCATGCGCCGCAACCGTTCGCCGAGGATCAACATCCCCAGCAACACGTTCACCAGCGGGTTGATGTAGTAACCGAGACTGGCTTCAAGCATGCGCCCGTTATTCACCGACCACACGTACGTCAGCCAGTTGGCCGCGATCAGCGTGCCGCTCAAGGCCAGGATTGCCAGCCGTTTCGGGTTGTCACGCAACTCGCGCCACCAGCCCGGATGCTTCCACACCATCAGCAGCAACGCGCCGAACAGCGCCGACCAGAGCACGCGATGGATGATGATCTCCACGGCGGGCACGTTGGCAATGGCTTTAAAGTAGATCGGGAACAGGCCCCAGATGATGTAGGCACTCAGGCCCAGGATGTACCCGCGACGGGGGTTGGCGGCTTGCATGCAGAATCCTTGCTTAGGCAGCTAACAAAGAGAGGATTGTATAGACATGTCACATCTTTTGTAGGAGCCAGCTTGCTGGCGATGAAGATTACGCGGTATGTCAGGGAGACCGCGTCATCGTTCATCGCCGGCAAGCCGGCTCCTACAAGGGTTAGAACAGTTTCAGGGGTTCTTCGTTGAGGGCGGCGAGTTGTTCGCGCAACGCCAACACCTGATCGCCCCAATACCGCTCCGTCCCGAACCACGGAAAACTGTGCGGGAACGCCGGGTCATCCCAGCGGCGTGCCAGCCACGCGCTGTAATGCATCAGGCGCAGTGCGCGCAGCGGTTCGATCAGCGCCAATTCCCGTGGGTCGAAATCGTGAAACTCGTTGTAGCCGTCCATCAATTCCGACAACTGCCCCAGACATTCCTGACGGTCACCGGCGAGCATCATCCAGATGTCCTGCACCGCCGGGCCCATGCGGCAGTCGTCCAGGTCGACGATGTGGAACATCTCGTCGCGGCACATCATGTTGCCGGGGTGGCAATCGCCGTGCATGCGGATGTTCTGGTGCGGCGTGGCGTTGTAGACCTCTTCCACACGCTTGAGCAGATCGCGGGCGACAGATTCGTAGGCCGGCAGCAGGCTTTTGGGGATGAAATTGCCTTCGAGCAAGGTTGTCAGCGAGGCATGACCGAAGTTCTTCACGCCCAGGGCTTCACGGTGTTCGAACGGTTTGGTCGAGCCGACGGCGTGCAGGCGACCGAGCAGTTGGCCCAGCCGATACAGCTGATCGAGATTGCCCGGCTCCGGTGCGCGGCCACCACGACGGGGGAACAGGGTGAAACGGAAACCGTTGTGTTCGTGCAGGCTGGCACCGTTGTGAATCATTGGCGCCACCACCGGCACGTCGCACTCGGCGAGTTCGAAGGTGAACTGGTGTTCTTCGAGAATCGCTTCGTTGGTCCAGCGCTGCGGGCGGTAGAACTTGGCGATCAGCGGCTCGGAGTCTTCGATGCCGACCTGATAGACACGGTTCTCGTAGCTGTTGAGCGCCAGAACGCGCGCGTCGCTGAGAAAGCCGATGCTTTCGACGGCATCGAGCACGAGGTCTGGGGTGAGGGTTGCAAACGGGTGGGCCATGCTGACTCCTGCGCGCAGCAGGCTGCCGCGTCCGGCCAAGCATGGTAGCGCAGACGGGCTGTCTTTAGTGGTTGGGGTTGAGATGAGTGTTGTCAGGGCTGACGTCTTCGCGGG